>JAJRAX010000148.1 GCA_028679775.1 Methanothrix sp.
GGTACATCCTGAACTTGTAGGCAGTCTTCATCCCTATCCCTGCTCCATCAAAATGTTTATGGACCCCTAACTAGATATCTATTTCGCTTCAAGTTCAATAGCAGTAGGTACGGCATTCATCTCGCCCTCTGAAGGGAGCGGGTCTTCTGCCTGCTTTTCTATAATTTCCTCCATAGAGGCTGATATGATCCATACTCTTCATAATCCTTCCTAATGCTTCTCAAATAGCACCATATATTCCTGCATTCAATCAAGGTTAATTAGAGGAGTACAGCACAATGGATGTCGGTTCAATGAAAATGATCTGGGCTGTGATCAGGCCGGAGATTGTCGACAAGGTTGTCAAGGCCTTGATGGCAGGGGATTTTTCTGCCATGACTCGCTTTGATGTCTATGGCCGCGGAAAGCAGAGGGGCATTGCTGTTGCCAGCGGGAACTACGATATGCCAAAAACTGTGCTGATGCTTGTAGTGGAGGCTGGCCAGGTGTCCGATGCGGTCAAGATCATTGAAGAGCATGCCAGGACGGGGTGCATTGGTGATGGCAGGATCTTTGTAGCGCCCATTGAACAGGCTTACACAATAAGGACTGGAGAGCAAGGACTGTGAGCACCTCGACTTCGCGCATGTTGGGAATAATAAACGCTTTTAATGATGAACATGGAACAATGGGCGAAGGACTGACTTGAGGGTCAAAGAAATAAGGGAGTAAAATGCCTTAAGATTAGTCATTACTATGAATTTCCATTTTCAAATGCGATCTGCTACTCTACTCACAATCTTTATATGATAACAATTGTTATACGGTCACAAAGTGATTCTATTGCAGATTGCGGTTATGCTGGTCTCTGCCCTTGTCTTCGGCGGCCTGGCAAAGCGGCTGCATCAGCCTGCCGTCCTTGGTGAGATCATCGGCGGCATAGCATTAGGTCCAACCATATTTGGCGCCACAGCACCGGCTGTGCAGTCAGAGATCTTTGCTGTGTCTGGCGATTCATCTCGAATGCTCTATTCCGCTGCTTATCTAGGACTGGTTGCGTTCGTGTTCATCGCAGGCCTGGAGATAGACCTGAGCTTCATAAGACTGCAAGGCAGAAGCACTCTGATAACCAGTATCTTTAGTGTCATCCTGCCATTTGTCTTGGGTTTTGGAATGGTTTTTCTGGCGCCCAGGCTTTGGAGCATCCCGCCTGAAGATCGGGGCATCTTTGCTCTCTTTATGGGGACCGCTCTCTCCATATCCGCCCTCCCTGTCATCGCCAGGATTCTCATTGACCTCGATCTCTTGAAAACAGAGATTGGCGGAATGATTCTTGGTTCTGCGACTATAAACGACATAGTTGGCTGGTCTGCTTTCGCTTTGATTCTGAGCAGCTTGAAGGCGAATAGCAGCCTTGGTCTGAATCTGGGACTCACTGCGGGAGTCCTGATTCTGACAATTGGCATACTTTATCTGACCGGCAAGGATGAAGCCTGGACGAAATCGGCTATTGTAGGAGGAATCATAGATCTCGTGGCTCTTGGCATGCTTGCAGCATCGATAGCTGCCGAATTCTTGGGAGCACACGGCATATTTGCGGCATTTCTGGCAGGTGTGATTCTCTCGTTGAGACGCTGCCGAAGAGATCTCATCTTAAAAAAGACCTATCGTCCGGTTATAACCATATTGGCACCGATCTATTTCGTGTCGATAGGGCTCAAAACCAACTTTGTTGCCGACTTTGACATGATCGTTGTTCTGCTTGTATTATCAGTTGCCTGCATCGGCAAGATCCTCGGGGCAGGGCTAGGGGCCATGATTGGAGGTATGACGGAAAGAAAAGCATTGGCTGTCGGCTTCGGATTAAATGCAAGAGGCGCGATGGAGATTGTGCTGGCAACGGCTGCGCTGGATTATGGATTGATAGAGGGGCCCATCTTTGTGGCTCTTGTGATCATGGCCTTGGTGACGACGATGATCTCCGGCCTGGCCTTGCCACGGCTGATGAAAACCAGACCTATCAGCCAGAAGGCGTGGGAGCCCTTGCCACTTCACGAGCAGATGGGCAGTTATAACTATCTGGAGAGCTAGAATTAAAATTATATAAAAAATTGTAGAGGTGTATCCATATGTCAAACGTTGTGCCAGATATCGAACTTGACTGCGTGGGCCTGTATTGTCCAATGCCCATAGCCAGAACGAAAGAAGAGATCGAGAATATTGAGAAAGGGCAGGTGCTAAAAGTTGAGGCAGACGATCCGACGGCAGAAGAGGATATTCCCAGATGGGTCAAGCTGGCAGGCCATCAGCTCCTGAAATTCGAGAGAACTGGCGAGATAATGAGCTTCTGGATCCGGAGACTGAAGTAGGCAAATGAAGCATGCAAAATGAGTGGGAAACTAAACCTCGTATCCGGTGGAAGATTTGTATAGCTCGCGGATGCGTTCTGCTGCCTCGCCGGGAACCTTTTTCTCCAGAAGATCGACAAATATGCGGGCGGCATCTGGAGAGATGCAGAGCAAGCACTCCGAGCCGTCCAGTATCTTCTCTGCCAGATAATTAAAATCCATTTCCGAGAGCCTCCCCAGCCGTTCCTGGAAGTCCTCTTCATCTGCTGCATGATGCATTGATATCGGCGGAAGGATGGAGCGATAGTGAATGGGCTCATTGATTTCCGGGGCGAGCTTTTTCAGGATCGCCAGGCTCCTAGCATTTAATTTTCTCATGCCAGTCCTAATGGCCTTGAAGATAATCAATCTTTCAGTCGAGGCAATGATATTTATTGCATGCTCAGGCGATCCTCTGTTTTATAGTTTTGCGGAGCTGATATCCATCAGAGATTTCTGATAGCCACGATTCTCTGTTGAGATGGTAGAACGTGGACGAATCGATTCCATATGAAACTACGAGGAGCCAAGAAAAATAAGTGAAAAAGAAAAGGAGATCTTAGCCGAAAAGGGCACCGAGCCCCTCGACTCCGCTCTCCTCTGCTGCCTCCTTGTCCTCTTCCTTTTCCTCTGCCTTGGCAGCGGCCTTGGCTGCGGGGGCGGAAGCGACTGGAGCTGCGGCTGCGGCGGCTACGGGCACGGCTGCTGCCTGGGATAGGACAGTTGCGATGTCAACGCCTTCTAATGCGGCCACCAGAGCCTTGATTCTGACCTCATCGGCAGCCACACCGGATGCCTCGACGACCTTCTTTATTCCATCTTCGTTAACGGCTTTGCCTGCGCTGTGAAGCAGTAATGCAGCGTATACATATTCCATTTGAATCAACCTCTAAATTTACCTTAAGTTTTATCCGAATAGAGCACCTAATCCTGCGGCGGTGTCCCCTTCGTCCTTCTTCTCTTCCTTTTCTTCCTTGGCTGCGGCGACTGGTGCTGGGGCTGCTGCTCTTGCGGGAGCAGTCTGTCCGCTTGCCAGGCTTGCGACAGCACAGGCATTGGCGGCAGCTTTGGCCAGGAGCATCTCCATCATGCTGGGCACGGGCATTCCTGTCTCCAGCACGAGAGCGCGAGCCCGGGTCTGGGCCTTTTGCAGCATGGGTCCGACTGTGCTTGGCGTGGCGTAGCCGATCTCAACAGCAAAGCTGAAGGCTTTTGCAGAAGCTATGCTTAACTGAGAGACCTGTGCCTGCACATCAATGGTAAGGTCCTTCGACCTGAAGATCAAGCCACCCTCGTAGGCCGCTCGCAATTCCAGCCCCACGTTTCTGGGGAAGATCTCCATGGTCTTCAAGATGTCCGCCGTCTTGGCGGCTACGACCTCTCCCTCTTTGGCCAGAGTAACCTTCTGATTGATGACCACCTTTCCGCTCTTGATCGCGGCAGGAATGCCAGCAGCCTGAAGCTTGCCGACCATTGGTCCTGGCGAGAACGATGTCTCACCAGCCTCGATTACTATGTCCTTGGGGGCACGCGCGCCGGCCTTGATGGGCATGGGCTTCTTGCTCTTCTCAAGGAGGCTGTTAAGCTTGAAGGGATTGTCATTACTGAAGATCAATGCAGTCTGATCTTCGATGTAATCGGCAAGCGGTTGGATCTCCGGGATGGATGCCTGTAGAGCACGGCGAGCTATGGTGTTTCGCACCATTCTTATCTCGACATTGTCTCGAAGGCTGCCTCGAATCTGCTGCATGTTGTCGGCAGGTATCTCCCGTACGCCTACAACTCCCACCACTCGGCTCTTCTGTATCATCTCGACAAGCTCTTGCACATCCTTTACCTTCCACTCAGGTATGTGGGCAGTGTGACGACGGATCTCTGCTGCCATTTAAATCACCTTTATAGAAGGCCCCATGGTGGTCTTGACGTAAACCGACTTCAAGTTATGTCGGCCGTCTTTTAGGGTCTGTTCGAGCTTGACGATGACCGCTTCGATGTTATCGGCCAGCTCTTTGGTATTCATATTTCTATTCCCAACGGTCAGGTGGAAGGTCGGCCTGTCCCTGGACCTTACCCTGATCAGGTTCTTGAGCCTCTGTATCTGGGGAGTTACATCCTGTGTTGGCGGCAGTGGCGTGGGCATCTTGCCCCTCTTGCCGAGAATGGAACCCAGGCTCTTACCTATGACGGGCATGAACTGAGTCTCTGCAATGAAGAACTTGTACTCGTCTGCCAGTTTGCGCGCAGCTCTCTTGTCTCCGGCAAACTCTTTGATCTCGTCTGCCGATATAACTCGGTCTGCGCCGGCGCTCTTGGCTCGCAAGGCAGTTTCTCCGGCAGCGAATACAGCGATCTTGGTAGGTTTGCCAAGTCCGTGGGGAAGGATAACCTCAGCATCGACTCTGTTTCCAGGTATGGTGAGGTCGATGTTATGAAGGTTAATAGCCAGATCCACGCTCTCGCTGAACTTCCTGGCAGGTGCCTCAGTGATAGCCTGTTTGACGGCTTCTTCTATATCCATTTCAATCCTCCGTAGTCTGCGACTCTAGGTCTTCTACGGCTTCTCAAAAAAGAGAATCAGAATTCAGATAATAGCTCTATATTTAAGCCTTCGCTTCAAATATCTCATCGTATTTGCCACTGGTCACAGCCAGTTGAGCCTCTTTGCTGGGCATGCCATCGATGGTTGCGCCCAATGACCCTGCTGTGCCGATGACCTCGCGGGCCGCGTGCTTCAGAGTCTTGGAGAGTAGGCCTTTTCTCTTGATGTTTGCGATCTTGAGCACCTGCTCCATTGTCAGGTCCCCCAGAATGGTTTTGTCGCCGCTGCCCTTCTCTAAACCCATCTCTTTGATGATCAGAGCCGATGTTGGAGGCGTTCCTACCTCGATTTCGAATTCCGTTCTGGATTTTACAATAACCTTGACTGGAACTTGCATGCCATTAAGATCTTTGGTCTGCTCATTGATCTTGGCAACCACCTGGGCAACGTTCACGCCCAATGGTCCTAAGGCCGGGCCCAAAGGCGGCCCTGCACTAGCTTTTCCGCCAGGGACCAATGCTTCTACCATATTAGCCAATGCTTGTCACCTCTAAATTATTAAGCTTCATCTTTGCTAAGCACGCGCACGTGATCTCCCCGCACTGTTATGGGGATGGGCACCATAGCTTCGAAGAGTTCCACAGTTATCTCTTCCTTGGCAACGTCCACGCGTTTGACCCTCGCTTTCTCTCCCTTGAACGGCCCGGATATGAGCTCGATTATAGCCCCTTCGTTTATTCCTATTACGGCAGGCTTGGGGGATAGAAAGTGTTCAACCTCTCCAATGTTAGAGGCCCCTTTTATCACAGAGCGTGCGTGGGGTATTCCTTGAATTGCCTGGTCTACGATCTCCGGAGCCGGGGACTCCACAAGGACGTAGCCCTTCAGCACATCTGGTACCAGCAGTGCCCTTATATCATACTTTTCCTTGCGTGCTATCTGGGCGATCATGTTGGCCACTGATCTTTCTTGATTCGCAGTGGTCTTCACAACATATATGCTGGTCTCGGACATTCCGCCTTCTTAGATGAGGCTCGTGTATAAAAAGGTTTGTAATACAATGGAAATCTCTTTATACTATAAACAAAGGAGTTGTTGAGGGGTGAGTATCTAAAAATGAGTGGCAAGACTGATAAGCTTCGGGACCTCGTTATGAAGATTGGCGCCACAACCAAGGTCGTGGAGAAGCAGGCCACCCGTCATGGTAGTCTCCGGGGAAGCGGCGAGATAGAGCGCGCATTACTCGGTGTGGTCCGGGAGATGATAAAACAATACAGCATCCAGACCAAATTGACTGCCGAGCAGTTGTCATCCGTTGTCAGGCTCTTTTATAAGGGACTCAGCGATACCGAGATCGCGGAGCAACTGGGGGATCGGGCCCTCAATAAGACCGTCAGCCGGGCTAGAATCAAGCTCCACTTATTCCGGGAGACTGATTTGAAACCGCCCTTCGATAAGGACGAGTTTCTCCGTCTAACCAACGCCAACAAATCCGTAAAAGAGATGGCTGAATGCTTGAGAGTAGCTCCTTCCACCATCTCAGAGTATCGGAATATCTTTGATAGCCAGAAGGCTTCAGAGAGGGACGGATACACAAAGCGCTTTTTGGAGATTCTCTCTGACCAGGATGTCTCTGAGCGCATGGTGACATCTCATAGCGAAGATGGTCTCCAGGATACTATCGATACCGATTATGAGGCTGCGGAGGCATAAGCAGCCACCTCGTATTCTTTGTGTAGCCCTAAATATGGCTGAAGCAGATGAGGGTATCGAGGGATGCGCCTAGGAGAACACATCCTCCCTCATACCAAATATTCTTCTTGGCTGACTCGTATGGGCTATAGCCATCATTAGTACTTACCTTGCATACGTATGTTAAATCCTGTATTTGATGTCCTTAAAAAACTGTGAATACATAAGCTTCACCCGGTCATGTATTGATATGCTTGTTAATCGAAATGTCTTAGGTTAACAATGTGTATTATATTTCGGGCGTAATCAATTCGCCCCATCACCTGCCCAAAATAAATTCGTAATGTTTTCTTGATAACTTAATTAATATAAGATATAATACATAACGTTCTATAGGTCCACAAATGGGGTTGATATAGATAGATAATGATTATACAACATTTTTCCCCATAGAATGGCCTTTTCTCCGCTATAGACGAGATCAGTTCCCAGATCGAAACTACCATCAACCCGAGCCAATCCAAGATTTAGATATGATTCTGTAACAATAAAGGCAACTTTTACATCCATATCGATAGAATACAATTTAAAATTATCTCCATTTAGCATTTCCCTGAGCATCTCCTTATGCTCTGAGATAATCACCTTGAGAACAGGATTTGTGAGGATGAGTTCTACGTGAGCCCCATTGTTAACTACATGGTATATGGCCTCAGGATAGCCCCGGATAGTGACTGGCGATACGCCCCAGATTTCTCTTGAGTTAGATAGGGTAGATAAAAAATAATCCAATGATTTTAGCGGCGTCTCCTTTGGGTTTTTAAATATCTCTCCTTGACCCAGCATCCCTATCCTCCTTAGCAGTTCCTCAGGAATTCCACTTATATCTTGATGCAGCCAGAAGTCATGATGTCCTTTTATTGTAATGATGGTATTTACCAGCTCATTTAGCATGATCGCCTGAATCCGTCCGATATTTGTCAGGCTATATTCTTGTTGATTCTTCTCAACAAGACCTGATTCCATTAGGCCCTTCATGGAATGGAGGATAGTGGTTGATCGAGTATTCATGATCTTTTCAAGCTCGCTTGCGGTTTTGCCTTCGTCCAAAAGGGTAAACATGACCTTCGTCCTGATTGAAGAACGAGTAAACGACTTAAGATCAGACTCCGCCAGGTCGTACTTCTCCCCCGTCATAAATCCCATAATTAATCAATAGGTCCGAATTGAGTATTAAAATCTAATCTCCGGGCAGAGGCCACATGAAGCGGTTGGCATCATCTACGGCAGAGGAATATCTGTCTTGTCAGGCTTCTATGGACCCGATCGGTATGCTTTTGGATGATTTCAAATCCCGCATTCGCGAGCAGAGCCTCAATTGAGCTGTCCGCCACGATCACCATTCGTCGGTTGGGCTTGATTGTCCTGGACAGCTCACTTAAACTTTCTTGCAAAAGAATCTCTTTAGACTTTGCTAAAATTTTCGCGGATCTTCCATAGGGTGTGTCAAGAACTGCTCCATCAATGGAAGAGTTATCCAAAGGTAAGCGCTTTGCATCCCCCAATAAAAGAGAGCAGTCCAGGTTCACAAGATTGCATAAAGCGCCTTTGGCCAGACGGCTCTGGACCTCTATGCCCACCCCAGTGATGCCGATCAGGCAGGCCTCAATCAGGATGCCGCAGGTTCCTGCGAAGGGATCGAGCAGAGTCTCTCCTGCGCGAACCTGGGTCAGGTTGATCAGGGCGCGGGCCATGCGCGGCATGAGCACACCAGGATGGAAGAATGGCTTGAGGTGAGGCCTGCGCATCTCAAAGGAGCTTCTATCGGTCCGAGCAACTTCCCGGCCGAGGACGATCTTTCCGGATGTGATGATCGCTCTGAGCACCATCTCCGGATTCGACAGGTCTGCATGATATCCTCTTTGAAATAGCACCCGTCCAACCTCACACTCCACTGCGTCAGCCGCGGGCGAGGAGTCTTTAATGCGCCGGGCCCTGATCAGATATCTTTTGTTCGGAAGATCCAAACGCCCGGCTACCTGGGCAAGAGCCTCCAGGTTTGCCTCAGAGACCGCCAGCACCTCGATGATGCGGTGGGTCATGGCGAGCCGCCTACCTAAAGTCTCGACGTCCAGTTCTTTTGCCTCTACGATTAAGCATTGATCCAGGTATTCTATCTCAGAGTAGCTGGTAGAAAAGGCCTCCACCAGCGCAAGGGCCTCGCTCTTTGGCAGAGTCTCGTGCTCCCCGGACAGCTCAAAGGCGTAGGTCTTCGTCATCCTTCAGGCCAGGTAGCTGTTCACATCCCTGTAATTGAACCTCTTGGCAGCCATGACGTTCTCAAGGAAATTGAAGAGAGATCTTCTCACATCATCGGAGAGAAGCGGATACCATGTTGGGCTGGCCACCACTACAGCCCGGAAGGCA
>JAJRAX010000347.1 GCA_028679775.1 Methanothrix sp.
AGTATGTCAGGAACCGGATCGATCTTCCGATGCTCCAGCGGGTCTTCCCCATCGGTACGGTCCTCCATAATGTCAGAGTTGAGGTCTCGGGAGACCTGTCGTTCGGCCGGCAGATGGGATCCTACCCGATCCTTGTCGGGATTCCGCTCCATCTCGCGGAGCGGACGGTGACCGATGCCGTTATTGTTGACTGGGGGATGCGCTCGGTTACGGCACTTCCCGTTCCTGTCATGATCAATACACTCCAGGCATCAGCAATCAAGTGGCTGCCGGGCGTGGGAAAGAAGAAGGTGGCTGCGGTGATCGCAAAGCGGCCTTTCCGGGACCTTGGGGCGTACCGGAAGGTGGCGGGGAATTCTGTGCTGGATGAGTTGATGGAATTTTGACGGATTAAGTTTGTATTGACGTGAAATTACTGCTAATGAAAAATTGTTAGATAATTTCAGTTGTTCTTGTTCTGTCTGAATAAGAAATCCAATCTTTAATAATGGAGGAGAATTTTTCTTTCAATGTCATAAATTGCTCGTTATCTAATGAATTGAAGTGAATGAATTGGTATTTTTGAAAATGGTCATAACAGTTTTCTATGGATGCTATTGTTAGAAGGCATTGGTGAATTATCAGATAATATGCAGTCTTTTTGCGAAAAATCGGGCTTACTCGGATACTTAACATATTCTCTTCAAGTGACATATCCCGGATTAAACTTGAAACGTTCGAGTGGGTATGATCACATAAAACTCCATACATTTTTTGAATTGGTTCCGGTATTGATAATTCTTGAATGACTTTACTGTGTGGAATTCTTTTACGTTCCCACCATTTTTTTGCAATACCTGGGTCTTTCAAAATGTATTCGCACAAATATTCAGTTTCGTGGACATTTCGTAAAATATGCATTGATTCGCTGTAATAGCCAAAATTTATCGTATTTCTAAGACAAGTCAGAGACTTTAAAATTTTAGTACTTAAAAACATTACCGCCATATCTTGCTCATTGTATGGTGGTAAAGTGTCCTTGCCTTTTTGATTTATTTTTGAAATAATGTAGAGAAAGAAGTCTGCCATCTCTTCAAAACATTCCAGTTC
Source organism: Methanothrix sp. (assembly GCA_028679775.1). GTDB lineage: Archaea > Halobacteriota > Methanosarcinia > Methanotrichales > Methanotrichaceae > Methanothrix. The sequence continues at coordinate 1,090 of JAJRAX010000347.1, forward strand.
CCTTGAGAATTCATTCATTGTTTTTTCTTTACATTCAGATTCTTCTGTTGAATAGACAATATATGGAGTCATATCATGTCTCGACAATCCCCATTAATTTTAGATGTATATTATCTCGTTGATTTTAATCAGATTCAATTTTCCAATTCTCCAATTTCGGTGAACGCCGCCGTCCCCTAAAGGGCGGAGGCCAGACCGTAGCCCCTTAGTCCGTCAGAAGTTGTGAGGGAAGCTTTTCATCATCTCATTTTTTCCGCTGCGCAAGGGGTCGGACGGTGTACTGTATTCCCTCCCGGATTGGCATCCTGTAAAATATCTCTTCGTAAAAATCCGACAATGCCAGGTATCCCGGACCCAGAAAAGACAAAGTACACCGCCCGACCCCCCCACAAGCCTTGCGCGGGTATTCCAGAACAAGGCGATTCTTATGACGGAAAACCTGCTTCAATGAGTGAAATGGCGTGAAAGGGGGTCGGACGGTGTACTATGTGCCGCCCCTCACCGGAACCCGGTCCATGGAATAAACAACCTTCTGCGATACGATGGACCTGTTGAAGAAAAAAGCTGAAACAGGAAAAAGAGGGGCGCAAGGGGCACGGGTATCGGCCCGGGCAAAGTATCCTATACCTGCCTGAGTTCCGTGACCTTCAGGATATCTGTCCGGGTTACAATGCCAAGGATCTTCCCCTCTGCAACAACCGGGATCCGGCCGATATCCCGGGCCGACATGATCCGGAGAGCGTCGATGACCGGGGCTTCGGGCGGGAGCGTGATGATCTCCTTTGTCATGATGTCCCGGACCTGCATGGCCTCGCGATCGATGGGCGAGGTCTTGTTTACGTCGGCAAGAGTGATCATGCCAAC
>JAJRAX010000149.1 GCA_028679775.1 Methanothrix sp.
ATCAAAACAAATATTTGAGGATCGAGACTGAGGCGAATTTGCTTTCGGCTCTCGTGGCCGGTTCGAATTTGTCCGGTGATGCGTGCCAGCAATTTGGCAATCATGGGAAGAGGAGCCGGCGCCTGTAATCCTAATTCAAATTCAGTTTTTAAGGTTGCCTCCATAACAGTCTGATCAGTCCAGCCGTAAACCACCTCGGCAAACCACATCATGATGCCTCTGGAGAGCCTCTCGTCAATCTGAATCCCTTTCTCAGACAAGGTACGCTCCAGACGCTTGATGATGGACAAGAGAAGGTCCGTGTAAACCAGGTCGCCCATGTCAATATCCTCATCTGCAGCAAAATAAACCACCAGGAATTTCTCTCTCTCCAGGCGATTGACGAGACGCAATAGCTCTGTCGATTTTCCGCAGCCTCGGTGCCCGCTGATCAACTGAGCTGTAGTGCGGCCCGAACCCTCAATTCGAAAGGCCAGGTTTCCAACAACATCCGTGTCACCTCTGGCAGAAGAGCAGTCCACCCAACGAGGGTCTCCACTCTGGAGGGGATCAATCAGCACAGAATTGTAGGCATCTTTCAAATTAGCTGCAGGAGGGTCGCAGTTCATGCTGGTTTATTGCCCCTGTATTTCGTATAAATATTCCTATGAAAATGAAAAATAATGAGCAGAAATGTGGCATCGCCACTACTCCGTCGCAGCCTTCGTCTCCCTGGCAATCTTCTGCTTTCTCTTCTCCTCTTTCTTTCTCTCCACCCGGTACTCCTGAAAGAGGCTCTCCAGCTTCTCCGCCTCTTTTTTCGCCAGGCGATCTGCCATCTCCTTCTCCCAGGCCAGCCGGGCCTCCGAGAGGTTCTCAGGTCGGACGAAAGGCAGGTTGTTGATCTTCTGCACAGGCAGACTCTTGATCGAGAAGACGGCAACTCCCAGATCAAAGAAGTGGTCCCGCATGGCTGCGGTCATCTCACCTCCCGCCACGATACCAGCGATGCCACGATCGGCAAGAAGCTCGACAGTGCTCCTACCGCCGCCGGTTGCATCCTCCAGATAGATCAGATCCCCTTTATCGAGGCCAAACTGCTCTGCGGCCAAGAGCACCGCCTCGCGGGTAAATGCCGAGAGGGGCTTGAGCTTCAAGAGGCCATGCGTCTCTTCGATGATCTCCATCTTCTTCTGCCGCTCGATAGTTTTCTTGAGCTTCTTGATGTGCTTTCTCTCTGAGCGCAGAACAGAACGCAGCCGCGCGATTTCCTTGTCCCGGATCTTGATCTCATGCTGCCTTTTGATCTCGCGGGCGGCTTTGTCCTTCAGCCGCTCAAGCTTGCCGTCGGCTGACCTCAAAGCCGCTTCTTTTTCGGAGAGACCGGCCTTCAGCTCATCCACGTAAGATCGCAGAGTTCGAACCTGCAGAGTAAGCTGCTGGTTTTGCTGGCGGAGAATAGAGGTTTCAGCAGAAGCATCAGCAGAGGCATCTGATGGAGATTGCTCCGCAACCGATGCAGACGGCCTAGCCTGGGCGGACGGCACGGGAGGCAAAGATGGCACGAACTCCGCGATGGCATTTTCAATGGAATAGCCCCGCACAACCAGTGCTTTAACCTCGTCCGGATCGATCTCAGAGGGGACCTTTCTTTCAACCTGCATGAACTTGTTTTTATATTTTTTAAATGCGCTCGCAGCTGCAGCCAGAGCATCTCGCTCATGATCGTTCCTGTACCCGAACTCCTTTCCTAGGGTAATCTTCTCCTCAGCAGGAACATCCGCGCCCGGCGAGAAGAGAACGGCATTAAAAGCCCTCTTCACCTTCTCGACCGCACTGGGGGTGGGATAGACGTCTGTCGCGACAACCAGAGGTTTTCCTCGGGCGGAGATCCATTCGATCACATCCGAAGACGACATGGCACGGGAGCTTATCAGGTCCGCCAATTCACCAGAGAGGTTCAGGGCGGCAATGCCAGTGGTCGTTCCAGGGTCCAGACCCACGATGATGTAGCTGCGCCGGCTCAAGAGCGGCTTGTACTGCAGCTCAGGCCTCTCCATGCTCTGCACAAGTATCTGAGCATCGCTGTAGTAGCCGGGACTTATGCGCACCTTCTCCCGAGCTGCCTCCACCACGAACTCGGCACGAGTGTAGCCGCCAAGCCCCTCAACAGCCCGCGAAGTGTATGTGAGACCGGCCTCACGAAGCTGCTTTTCGACCTCGCGGGCTAACCCCATCACAGCGCCGTGAATCTTCCTGGTGTAGCGGTTCTGGCTCCAGCCGCCCCGGCCTAAAGATCGCCTCCGACTCACCTTGATCCAGGTCCTCTCCTGAAAGGCAGATAGCACCGCCCCCACGCCCTTGGCAGCCAGCCTGGCGCAGGCCTCAGCCTCCTGGAGGGGATTGGTGCGGTCAAAGGTGATGCCGTGGTAACGGGCCAGCTTGATCAAGGATTGGGGGTGAATAGCGCCAGTCACCTGCACAACTTTGGTCGCAGGAGGCATCCTCCGCAGGATGTTTATCAGCTCCCGGCGGTCGGATGCCAGCTCGTGGACGTTATCCATAGCCACCATCTCAGGCTGACGCTCCCTGATGAGCCTTATCAGCTTATGTCGGCTGATCATGTGAAAGCCGAAGGCTTCGCTACCCTCCAGTATGACCAACGAGTAACTAGGCGTCCTTTTTCCGGCTGGCGAGCCGCTGGCTATATCCACCCCGAATATGCTCAAACCTAGTCTGCCCCCACCACCCGCAGGAGAGCCTCATCAAGCGCCAGATCTATCCCATACTTTCTCTGGAAGAAACGCAAGATGTTGACTAGATCCCGCTCTAATAGCTCTCCTGCATGAGGATGATCCACCTCCACAGCCTGAGGCCAGTCTATGATCACAGGACCGGACTCGGCTATTATGATATTGAACTCGCTCAGGTCGGCATGGATCAGGCCGAGACGAAATGCTCGCGCCATCTCGATGAGTATCATATCCAGGCCTTCCCTGGCGTCAGATAGCGTAACCCGATTTAAAGCCGGGCCAGCCACATATTCCATAGCCAGAGCATGCCTGCTGCAGGATACCGGTCTAGGAATAGACACAGCAGGATATAGTCGCTGCATGACGGCAAACTCGCGTCTGGCTGCGAGAGCTGCGGCATAAAGCCAGGGTACCTTGGGTTTGTCAGTCAGATGGTCGCGCAGGCGACGCACATGCTTGAAGCTGGTCCTGCCCTGGCGGTGGAGCTTGATTGCAAGAGGCTTCTCACCGAGGCCCTCGTATACCACCGACTCTTTGCCCACACCGATCCTCTCGCCTATGGCCAATACTGCCCCTTTTTTTACAAAATCTGAGAGGGCCAAAAGATCGTAGGCAGGAAAATCAATGCGGTATCCCAGGTAGTGCATGCTCTCCCGCTCTACCAGCTTCTTTTCAAAAAGTTGGCCGAGCAAAAACTCGACCTTTTTGGAAGGTAGACCGGATAACTCCGAGATCACAAAGGACGGAACCCACTCATGGGTCTTCATCCCAGTCTCAATAGCGCTGAGCAAGGAACGCTCATCCTTGCTCAGGCCCAGGAACGCTAGAGCGAGATTTTCCACAGATACTATTATGTCATTATTTTAGCTAAAGCTTTGCCCCTCTATGCGATCGATCCTGAAGAGTCTGCATCACATAATCTGTAAACTGAGCACCCGTCGCCCCATCAGCTCTCCCGGTGAGAACTACCTTTCTCTCAAGCTGGCCGCAGATGTCAAGAGCCATCTCCATCCTCTCCGCCTGGACTGCAAAGCCTATGTGCCGAAGGAGCATTACGCAGGCTCGCATCATACTGGCCGGATCGGCATAAATCGCTCGGCCCTCATCGACCATGCGCGGAGCTGATCCGTGAATGGCCTCGAACATGGCATAGCGCTTGCCGATGTTGGCACTGCCGGCGGTTCCCACTCCTCCCTGGAACTCGGCTGCCTCGTCTGTGAGAATGTCTCCGTACAGGTTGGGCAGGACTATGACTTTGAAGTCCTTCCTGCGTTTCTCGTCCACAAGCTTGGCAGCCATGATGTCCACAAACCAGTCGTCAAAGGCAATGTCCGGGTAGTCGCTCGCAACTCTTCTAGCAGTCTCCAGGAACTTGCCGTCTGTGGCTTTGATGACATTGGCCTTGGTAACTGCAGAGACTCTTTTGATGCCGTTCTTTTTAGCATACTCAAAAGCCAGCCTCACAATCCTCTCGCTGCCGGGTGTGGTTATAACCTTGAAGTCGACAGCCAGGTCATCGGTGACATTATAGCCCTTGCTTCCTAAAACGTACTCGCCCTCGGTGTTTTCCCTGTAGAATATCCAGTCGATGCCTTTCTCCGGCACTTTCACAGGCCGGACATTGGCGAAGAGGTCCAGCTCCCGGCGCATGGAGACGTTGGCGCTCTCCAGGTTTGGCCACTTGTCGCCCTTTTTGGGAGTAGTAAGGGGACCCTTGAGGATGACGTGGCATTCCTTTAAGGCAAGGAGGACATCTTCGGGAAGTGGCTTCATTACGCGGACCCTGGACTCGATGTCTAGACCCGGAATGTCTCTCAGCTCCACCTTTCCGTTCTTTATCTCATCAGCCAGAACGTACTTGAGAACCCTAACGGCCTCTTTGGTTATGTAGGGTCCTATCCCGTCGCCCCCCACCACTCCGATGATGATGGGCTTGAGTCTGCTGTAGTCTGCCCAGTCCTCTCCGGACTTAATCTGATCCACACGCTTGAGCTGCTCGACAAGCAGCTTGGCAAAGTGATCCTTCGCCTTCTCTATGGCCTCCGTCGAAATCATGACTCGCACCTATTCTTCAAGGGTAGGTGCAGTTTTAGCAGATCAATCTTTTGCAGATGGAAACAATTTAGTAATCTGGGAGAGATCAGTTAGAATCATGTTCGGACCCAAATCTCATCTCACTACTCGCAATAATCACCTTTTCATGGAAGACGTGGACTGCTTTGCTCTCGCCCAACATGAGGGCACACCCCTTTACGTCACATCAGAAAAGAGGATACGCGAGAACATTCGCGCCTACCAACGCGCTTTTCCAGATGCAGACAAATACTTTGCAGTAAAGGCCAACGGTAACCTGTCCATCCTGCGCATTCTGGCCCAGGAAGGAATGGGTGCAGACATATTCTCGGCTGGTGAGCTATCCGTTGTTCGGATGGCGGGCATCCCAAAGGACAAGATCCTCTACAATGGCAACTCCAAGAGCGAGCGGGACCACGAGATGGCCATAATGGCAGGAGTGAGGATGTCTGTCGACTCTAAGGAGGAGCTGGAGCATCTGGCCCAGACGGCGCAGTCACTGGGCCGGGAGGCCGAGATCCTCTTCAGGGTCAATCCCGATGTATCTGCCAAGACTCACCCCAAGATCGCCACAGGTCTGCGCTCCTCCAAGTTCGGCATCCCTTCCGAGCAGGTGGCTGAGACATACATGAGGGCCGCGAATCTGGATGGAGTACGGCCTGTGGGCCTGCATTGCCACATCGGCTCACAGATCCTGGACACGGCTCCATTCGCCGAGGCAATGGGCAAGATGATGGATATTGCCGCCGCGGTAGTGGCTGCAGGCGGAAAGATCGAGAGAATAGACATAGGCGGAGGACTAGGCATCCAGTACCAGCCGGATAGCCCCGCGCCGACTCCTGAGGATCTCGCAAAGGCTGTTCTGCCGATCTTCATGAGTCGCTGCCGGTCTTTAAGAATCGCTCCCAAGCTCATATTGGAGCCAGGCAGAAGCATTGTTGCAGACACAACCGTTATGCTCACAAGCGTCAACGTCGTCAAGAGGGCACACGTCAACTTCGTGGCAGTTGACGCCGGATTTAATGTCCTGGCCCGGCCAATGCTCTACGATTCGTATCACCATGTGCTGGCTGCCAACCACTCAGATGAGGCCGCAGCCGAGACCTGCACAGTGGTTGGACCCATCTGCGAGACGGGAGATATCCTGGCCAGGGATCGAAAGCTTCCGGCTCTGGCGAGGGGTGACGTCCTGGCGTTCCTCGATGCAGGAGCTTATGGCTTCTCAATGGCATCCCAGTACAACGGTCAGCCTCGCCCAGCAGAGATTCTTGTATCCGGCAACAAGGCAGATGTCACACGCAGATCTGAGGACGCGAGCAGCCTCCTGGCAGGACAGAGGATATTGCCGAGGCTCATGTGGTAAGTCAGGCTGTGGTAAGTCAGGCAGGCAAAGCAATGGCAGGCATTCGAACTGACGCGAAAACGGTCTCCGCGGCGGACGGAAACGATAGAACGCTGGCCCAGGCGGTCCAGGAGGTGCAGAGCCAGCTCATGCCCTTGCGACAGGGCGAGTTCTCCGCAAATATGGATAAGGTCTCGGTCTACGTCCAGTCAGCCGCCAATAGCAAAGAGCCAAAAACTCTCACCAACTTCATCCGTTTCGCTCGTCTCAACCTGGACGCGGCCCTTACACGGGCTCTCGAAAAACTGGTCTACCGGCCTCGCCTGGCCAGCAAGACAGACGAGCACAAAAAATCTGTGGCTCTGCAAAAGACCTTCGACAGGCTCGATGATCCTGCCAGAGCAATGCTTGAGCACTATAAATCCAGCTCAGATCCACTCAACAAGTATCTGGTGGCTGGGCCCTGGGGGCACGAGTACCTGAGAAAGAGGGGCATCGATATCGAGGAGTACGATAGAGAGCTCACTACGATCCTGGGCTGCGAGGAGACCGCAGCAGGGAAGATAGTGCTGGGGTACGCGGAGCTGAGAAGGGCAATCGATAGGGTTGAAGCGACTGCGGTCCAGGAGCCGTAGTAATTGAGATATCAGGTTCTTCGCTATTTCCTGTGGGTTAACTTGAGCCGGCTCTTCGCGATTTCCTATGACTAACCTGAGGTTACTATAGCTTTTAAGTTATTGGTTAGTCGCTCTGTGCGTACTCTGTGAACTTTGTGGCGGACGCGCCGTTAGCCACTGGTTATAGCCA
>JAJRAX010000150.1 GCA_028679775.1 Methanothrix sp.
ATGCAAAGAAGATTTATGGCCAATCCCATCTTCCGGGCTTCTGATCTGCTCCTCCAAGAAAAAGTCCCCAAGGCCAAACCCTTCTATCCGCATGCTACGGAGGCATCACCATCAATCTGGCGGGCAGGGATGCTGGCGCGAGAGAAGTCTCTGCGGGTCTTCAATGATCCAAACAGCACACCGCCTGATGTGAACCTTCTCTCGAGCGGCAATTACAGAGTGATGATCACGGGTTCCGGCGCAGGTTATAGTCAGTGGAAGGAATTTGCCGTCACTCGATGGCATGGCGATATTACCTGCGACAATGAGGGACAGTTTTTCTATATCCGTGACTTGGACAGCAATGATATCTGGTCTCTTGGATATCAACCTGTATGCAAAGATGCCGAGACTTATCAGGTCATATTTGAGGGATCTAAGGCGGAGTTTCGGTCAAGGGTTTTAGGGATTGATGCCCATATGGAAGTTGTCGTCTCGCCTGAGGACGATGTCGAGCTACGAAGCATCAGTCTCACCAATCGCTCAACGGTCGCGCGGAAGATTGAGCTCACAAGCTATGCTGAGGTCGTTTTGACGACATCCGCGGCGGATGCAACCCATCCCGCTTTCAGCAACCTTTTCGTCGAGACTGAGATCGTGCGGAAAAGTTCCGCGATTCTATGCACTCGCCGACCAATGTCCAGGGACGAAAAAATGCCCTGGATGCTGCATCTGATGGCAGATGAGAATGTTGAAGGTGATACGGTTTCTTTTGAAACGGATCGCTCCAAGTTCATAGGCAGAGGGAGAACTGTTGCCGACCCTGCGGCAATGACAGGAAAAATGAAGCTCTCAGATAGCGAGGGCTTTGTCTTGGATCCGATAGTGTCCATCAGATGCATTGTTACCATAGGTCCAGCAGAGACGTCACGGGTGACCTTCATCACAGGAATGGCAGAGACGAGAGAGAGAGCCATTGAACTGATAGACAAATACCACGATATGCGCATGGCTGACCGCATCCACAGCTTAGCCTGGACTCATAGCCAGATGGTTATGCAGCAACTCGGCGTCACCGATGTCGATATTAATCATTATATGCGTCTTGCCAGCGCAATAATTTATCCCAGCTCAAACTGGCGCACAAGTCCTCGCATTCTTTTAAGCAACCAGCAGGGCCAGTCTGGCCTGTGGGCTTTTGGCATATCCGGCGATATCCCAATTGTCCTCCTTCAGATCGGTGACCTGTCTTATCTCGATCTGGCACATCAACTCTTGAGGTCTCATGCCTACTGGCAAATGATGGGGCTTGCCGTGGATCTTGTCATCTGGAACACAGATCGCTCAGGCTATCAGCAGGAGCTTCAGGATGAAATAAAGGGCTTGATCTCCATCAAGGCTGATACCTCTACCAAGGAGCGATCTGGTGGAGTCTTCGTGATACACGCGGACCAGATATCAGAAGAGGCGGCTATCCTGATTCAGGCTGTTGCTCGCACTATCTTCACCGATGACCGGGGGACGTTTGAGGAGCAACTGGAACGTGAGAGCAGACCATCGACGGCAGTTCCACTCCTAAAGCCCGAAAAGGCAGTGCGGGTCGAGGACTTCAAAGCGACCGAGTCTTTAGGCAGCGACCTGATACTCTTTAATGGTCTTGGAGGGTTCACAAAAGATGGACGCGAATATATAATCCGGATCGCCCCGGGACAGGTCACCCCTGCACCCTGGTCGAATGTGATCGCAAATCCCCATTTTGGGACGGTGATCTCTGAATGCGGCAGCGCATACACATGGGGCGAGAACTCCCAGCAGTTCCGCCTGACACCCTGGCATAACGATCCTGTGAGCGATTGCAGCGGAGAGGCTATTTTCATTCGAGATGAGGAAAGCGGAGCGTTCTGGTCCCCGACTGGGCTGCCCGCTCGCGGCAAGACGCCTTACACCTGCAGGCACGGCTTTGGCTACAGCGTCTTTGAGCATAAAGAGCAAGGAATTTCGTCCGAGCTATGGGTATATGTGGCAGTGGACGCTCCGATAAAATTTTGCCGGCTCGTTGTTCGCAATGAATCAGGAGTCTTCCGCAGGGTTTCTGTAACCAGCTTTATCGAGCTGGTACTGGGAGAGATGCGCTCCAGGACTGAGATGCATGTAATCACGGAGATCGATTCAAGAACGGGGGCCTTCTTTGCCAGAAACCCTTACAATACAGATTTTCCGGGCAGAATTGTCTTCTTGGATGTGAACACGGAAATTAGCAGCTTCACAGGCGATCGAACTGAGTTCCTGGGAAGAAACGGCAGCATGGCAAGACCTGCTGCGTTAATGCAAGAACGGCTCTCCAACAGAGTTGGCGCTGCCATGGACCCATGTGCAGCCCTGCAAGTTAAAATCGATCTGGCAGAAGGTCAGGAGAGCGAGATAGTATTCACTTGCGGAACTGGTCGGAATGTGGAAGATGCTCAGAGCCTGATCAAACGTTTTCGTGGGTTGGTTCCAGCCCAAAGAGCTCTGGATATGGTTTGGAGCTACTGGAACCAGACTCTCGGAGCAGTGCATGTGGAGACCGAAGATAAGGCCCTCGATGTGCTCGCTAACGGCTGGCTCCTCTATCAGACTATAGCATGCCGCATGTGGGCACGCAGCGGATACTACCAATCGAGCGGAGCCTATGGCTTCCGGGATCAGTTGCAGGATTCAATGGCGCTCATTTATGCAGAGCCGCGGCTTTTCCGCGAGCACCTCCTCCGCTGTGCAGCCCATCAGTTCATAGAAGGGGATGTTTTGCACTGGTGGCACCCGCCATCAGGACGCGGCGTGCGCACGCACAGTTCCGACGACCGCCTCTGGTTGCCGCTGGCAGCTCACCGCTACATCACAACTACTGGAGACATCGGGGTCCTTGACGAGCGCGTTAACTTCATATCAGGCCGGCCACTGAGACCCGATGAAGACGCTTACTATGACCTGCCCACCAGGTCGGAGGAATCTGGCACTCTTTACGAGCACTGCGTCAGAGCCATTAAGAGCAGCTTGAGGTTTGGACGGCACGGCCTGCCGTTCATGGGAACTGGAGACTGGAACGATGCCATGAACCGCGTTGGCCACCAGGGATCTGGCGAAAGCATCTGGATGGCTTTCTTCCTGTATGATGTGCTCACCAAGTTCGAAGAGATTGCTCAAATCCGGGGCGACGACACCTTCTCAAATCTATGCCGAAGCGAGGCCGCCCGTTTGCGTGGCAAGATCAGAGAAAACGGGTGGGACGGTCATTGGTACTTGCGGGCCTACTTTGATAGCGGTGAGACACTTGGGTCCGCTGCTGATAGAGAGTGCCGGATCGATTCAGTCTCTCAGAGCTGGTCGGTTCTATCTGGGGCAGGAGACCCGGAAAGATCAAAGGAAGCGATGGAAGAAGTGAATCGCAGACTCGTCGATAGGGATAACTCCCTGATACAGCTCCTGGGGCCGCCATTCGATAAGTCCGACTCCGATCCGGGCTACATCAAAGGATATATTCCAGGAGTCAGAGAAAACGGCGGGCAGTACACCCATGCAGCCATATGGGTGATTATGGCTTTTGCCGCCCTGGGCGACAGCGTCCGGGCCTGGGAGCTATTCGATTTGATCAATCCTGTAAACCACAGTCTAACCCCGGAACAGGTGGCAACCTACGGGGCTGAACCATACGTCATGTCGGCAGACGTCTATACTCTGCATCCGCATGCTGGGCGTGGTGGATGGACCTGGTATACCGGCGCGTCAGGTTGGACGTACCGTCTCATAGTGGAATCGCTGCTGGGACTGACGCTAGAAGTGGACAGACTGCAATTTAAGCCCTGTCTTCCTGCTGATTGGAGATCATTTATCGTGCATTACCGATATCGTGAGACATTCTACCACATCACTGTCACCCGGACTGGGGCCTCTGGGAGCGTGATGGTTGACGGGATTCTTAAGAGTGATGGGAAGATACATCTGATTGATGATCTCAAAGAGCATTTGGTCGAGGTAAAGATAGGCTGAGTCTCGCGATCCATTGCAGCAGGTAGGTGCTTCATGCTTTCTCAAAGAGCATTTGGCCGAGGTAAAGATAGGCTGAGAGTGCTTTCGCTCAATTTACTCATCAAAACAAAGTGCAAAAGGAAGGCCATTTATATCTGAATCAGGATAAAAGCAGCCAGCCGCTCGAAGTTCTGCCAGGCCGCCTGCTCTGAAACCCTCTGCTGGTCTCCGGCGCTCCTGATCACTTCATGGTCCATTCGCAAACACTACTCCGGTTGCTGCTGGCTGATGCAGTGTATTGTGCCAAGGCCGTGCACCATTTGCCGGCAGTTGATGCCCACAATCCTCCTCTCCGGGAAGGCCTGGCCTATGATCCGCAGAGCCTTTTCGTCATTTTCATCCCCGAATACCGGCACCAGCACAGCCTCATTGCCTATGTAAAAGTTGGCATAGCTGG
>JAJRAX010000151.1 GCA_028679775.1 Methanothrix sp.
CGAGACATCAATGCCAGCTTGAACATTCGCACCCTCGGACTGAGGGGAAGAGCCTATCAAGATCCGACCCCTACTTTGTGCAAATCATCAAAGCAAGTTAGATCGATGACGTAGGAAGCCCAGTCCCTTCAGGGGCATGGGAGGAAGTCACGATAAATATGACCAAATATCTTGATCTGATTGCTATGGCTGCATTTGCCTGCGCCGTCCTTTTTTGTCCAGGTGTCCAGGCTGCTGAAACGGACGCCACAAATCTTGTCGTGAAGTTGGGATTCGATCAATTCCCAGTAGAGAATACCTGTGATGGGGCGGACGTCTCCCCGGCAATTGAGGTCCAGGGGCTTAACGCGAGCTCTTTGGCGATAATTGTTGATGATATGGACGCGCCTTCCGGCACATTCACTCATTGGGTGATCTGGAATATCCCGCCTATTGATGTCATTCCTGGCGGCATTGCCAGGAGCGGCACAATTGCCGATCCATTTCCGGCACGGCAGGGAACAAACGACTTCGGAGAGATTGGCTATGCCGGCCCCTGTCCGCCTTCAGGAAAGCCGCACAGATATTTCTTCAGGGCCTATGGCCTGGACGGAATGCTTGACTTATCAGCGGGCGCCTCGGCTGCGGACCTTCAAACGGCAATAGAGGGACATGTGCTGCAAAAGGGAGAGGCTCTCGCAAGCTACGGAATATAATATTAAATATATTTTTCTAATAAAGAAATACAGCTTTATGTTACCTGAACGAAAAACGCAAGAATGCTCGATATCTGCTTGCTATGAATCCCCACGTTTTCCTGCGTTTCATCAAGTAGCTAACATCGGTGGCGAAGGGGTTAAAATCAAACCGATATACCCCATATCTCTATAATGTATTCCAGAATGCGTGCGATCTATATTTCCTCTGTTTTTCCAAATAATGCTATTATCTGGATCTAATTTTAACGCATTATTATAGAGGATCATGGCTTCGTCATCTCGTTGCCAAAAATCGTATACTCTGGCTTTATTATTAAAAGCTGACACAAATCCAAGATCAATGGCTTTATCGAAATACTTAGTGCATTCAGCATTTTGATAATTCGCTACACCTGCGTTGTTCCATGCCTCTGCCAAGCTTGGGTCCATTTTTAATGCATTTTCAAAGCATTGCGTTGGTTCACGATTAAACTGGTCTAATATTAATGCATTTTCTGATGCACTATTAAGCATAAGATCTATTGGTGGCGCTAAAGCACCTTTGAATAATGTAAGGCCTTTATTATTCCATGCTTGAGGATAGCTCGACCTTAGATCTATTGCTTTTTCGAAACACTCCATCGAGTTATAATACTTGCCCTGCAAATACAGAATCAATCCTTTATTGTACCATGCGGTTGCTAAATTAGGATTTAGATCTATTGAAGTATTAAGACAGTCGAGTGCTCTTTGATAATTACTCTGAGAATTAATATCTCTGATAACAGCACTGAATGTCGTAGGAAGCTTATTTTGGTAAATCGCTATTGCTTTATTGTTCCATGTGGCACTATACTTCGGATCTAATTCAATTGCTTCTTCATAGCAACGAATCGCATCATTATATTTCCCTGCGATCTGAAAGCCAATGCCCTTTCTATTCCATTCTATTGAATTGATGTAGTTTTCTGGTGGTTGAACTACGCTCTTCAGGCCACTCCTTTGGATATCTACTGAAAGATAGTGCTTTAAAGGTACATACGGTCCGCCAGGATGAAGCTGTCCATTTTCATCTTTGCCCCAATCGAGATTTAGCCAAACCTCGTAGGTTATTTCGTCAAATCGAAGTCGGATTTCATTTGTCCTGTAATTTTGTTTTAGCCACTGGTCAATGGTGAGTATATCATTGTTATTGACTCCGATTTGGCCTACATAAGCTTCCGCAAATGCATGTCCAGTCCCGTTTTCGTAAGCTATGATGACCTTAGAGGTTCCGCCAATTGCTTCAATCAAAGAAGCCATAAGAATCGCGAAATCATCGCAATCTCCAATTCCAGAATGGTTCGTTTGCGCCCCTAATTCGATAGTTTCATTGGCATAAGTGCATACATCCATCCATATGGGCTCAGATATGTAATTCCAGCCCAGTGTATTTGTAGCTTTATTACCATATTTTATGTAATCGTATATAGCACAAATTTGATCAATAGTAAGATCTCCGGAAACGTTAGCCACTATTGTAGCAGCCGTCTTTCGAACCAATGGATGTTTCAAATCAACTCTAGTAATTACTTTTTCTGCCTTCTCACTCAGAGATATATTTCTTACAGAAATTAAATTATCCGATTTATTTACAAATTTTTCTATTATCTCATCAGAATCTGCGTTTAAAAATGCAGGAACTCTCGCAAGAGTTAGCTCAATTGAACTGTTATTTCCGGATTTGTCCACCAACGGGCATCCCAAGATTGTGTCATAGTAGACATTCCAAGCATTTGAACAATTAATAGTTGCTGCTAAGCCAATCAGTATTATTATGCTTACAAGAAATGGGCGCGACAACATATCAGTTTCTTAGACCGTCTTATCTTGGCTTATATCTTTCGGTCTTGGACCTAAAATACATCCTGAAATGCTTGGCTATGCCTGCTAAACGGAGCAACCCAGCAGCCGTCCATTGAGCCAAAAAAGTGATTGGGTCCCCGGAGACGGGACCCGTGTTTGATTCGCAGGGTAAATCGCTCCTGTGCTGCAGACCTTTCATCCATCAGACCTGGTTAACTGGGAGCGTTCCTTTAACCTGGCCGGATATCAGCGAGTATGCTGCGCCATTGGATGTCGGGCTTATGGGCTTGATGTCAATATACCAGTTTCCTTTTCCTGCATTTTTCAGGAAGTAGTAATCATAGTTCGTGCCTGCGACGTGAACGACATTCTGGTCGTCTCCAATTGCAGGCAGAGCCGTTCCATCTGGCTGGATTAGGGTCAGACTGAAGCCGACATCTTTCCATGAGAGTCCTATCATCTCAGCCTGTTCTCCAGTTGACTGGACAGATCCAATCTGGATTGCTGACGTGGCCTGATTTTCATAGCCCAAAAGCCTCGCAAACCTTAGAGGAGATGTGCCTGGATAGGCCAGTCCGTTGTTCACCTGCAGGGCACCGAGGGCGGTTATTGACTGGCCCCAGGGTAAAGTGACGGCTGTTCCTGCTGGGATGGTATAGGATTGAGGCGATGAGGTTGTGCTGGTGGGGGCGACATATGGCGCTACATAATCGTAATAAGGATACTGGCAGACGCCATTGATGCATGTCTTTCCGTTGGAGCAGACTACAGGTGAATGGTAGCAGCCCCAGACTGAATCGCAATAGTCTATTGTGCATGGATCGCCGTCATCGCATTTGTTTGAATGGTAGCATCCGGTCTTTGGATTGCATTTGTCATAGGTGCAGGATTTGCCGTCATCGCAGTTCTTTGGGGTATGCACGCATTTGCCGTTATCGCAGGTATCGATGGTACAGGCATTCCCGTCGTCGCAGTCTATCGGGGTATTCACGCACTCTTTGCCGTTGAATGAGTCGATAGTGCAGTTGTTGCCGTCATCGCAGCTTCGAGTTGTATGATGGCATTCTCCTGCATAGCAGTAATCATAGGTGCTGTCGTTTCCATCATCGCAGTCCTTAAGCTTATGTTCGCACCCTGTTCCGTTGAAGTAATCCTCAGTGCATGGGTTATGATCATCGCAGTCATGGATACGGCTATATGCAAGCGTGTTGTTCTCTGTGTTGTTTTTGAGGACCTCAGTGCGGTTATTCTCGCTAGGGACGTTGACGTGGCCTGTGGGCTCATTGAAGCAAACACCGCCTGAACAGAAATCGCGAGTGCTGTCGTTTCCATCATTGCAGTCCAATGATACGTAAACGCAGCTTGTGCCGTTAAGGAATTCTGTGGTACAGGGATTACCGTCATCGCATGAGGGTAAAATGTCTGATTCATCGATAGCCACATTTGTGCCGTTCTCTTGAGCAGTCTCGTTCAGCCCATTGTCCGGATGGGTGGGGCTGGGGGAAGGCACCGAAACGGAATTGCCGCAAACGTTGCATAACGGCGTATTGACGCATCCAGATGGACCGCAGGTATCAACAGTGCTGTCGTTTCCATCATTGCAATTGATCGCATCGTAAATGCATCCGTTCTCTCCCAAAGAATCGCGTGTGCAGGGATTGTTGTCGTCACAGCTAACAGATTCGTTTGCAGCGGATCCTGAAACGAAGGTCTCTGGAATTATTTGCTCAGAGCTATGAAGCGTCTCAGGTACGGGATTATCCTGAGCAGTGGCAGCTGCTTCTTGGTTATCCTGAGCAGCGGCAGCTGCTTCTTGGTTATCCTGGGCAGTGGCAGCAGTTTCTTGGTTATCCTGGGCAGTGGCAACTGTTTCTTGGTTATCCTGAGCAGTGGCAGCTGCTTCTTGGTTATCCTGGGCATTGGCAGCTGTTGCCAGGTTATCCTGAGGAGCCGCAGGTGTTGCTGGATTCTCTTGAGCAGCAGCAATTGGCGCCTGTATGGTCTCGCCATTGGCATCTGTTTCAGTTCGCGATGCTGGCGCTGGAGCAGAATCGCTTCTATCGCAGATTTGGGGCGTGTGCTCACATCGCGTTCCATTAATGCACGTATCCTTGGTACAGGGATTTCTATCATCGCAGTCCCCGCATTCGGCAAAGGCGCAATCTGCTACTAATAATGTACAAAGAATAATCAAATTAAGTGACACGCAAAGCTTATATCTTCTCGTATTTCTTTTCACACTTTTCACTCCCAAGAGCCTCAAGTGCTCTTTTTATATCTAATTTTCGCCAATTGATATTCGAAAAGGCTCCTGGCGAGAACCGCTCGATCCATCGTTGGACGATAACATTCAAACTTAGGTTGACTAACCAAGATTGCAAGACTCTACTCGATACGATGAGAGCTTACTCTGAGGCATTCTCTCTCTCCGCAAAATGGGGATTCGAGAACCAATCTTGGAACAAGGTTGATAACCACAATGGAATGAGCTCAATGTAGTCTGTCGGCTCCTGAGTTGCTCTTTAAGCAGATCGCTACTCAAGATGAATCTCTTTAGGGGCAACTGCAGCCGGCTGCCGATATGCCACAGAGCGCTCTTCATGTCATCGAAGGGCAGTGCTCTCTCTTGCATGGCATTTCTCACGTTCTCCCTTACATTGAAGACGCCCAAAGGCACATATCCGGAATAAGCCTCTCGCAAGATGATGGCTCCTGCCTGCTTCTTCTCCCGTGCCAGGGCCTCCAGCACTGCCATCTTGCAGGAGTAGTAACATCCACCCACTCTTGAATAGCCCTTTTTGCCTCCGTTGGTCTCATAGTCCGAGAATATCAGCTCCTCATCACCCAGGATATGCAAGAAGGCCTCCATCCACTCATACTGCCAGGGCCCAGGCAGCAGCAGGACTGCATAGTAGTTGTTGAGACTGGAAAACTCCCTTACCTGGCAGCAATCGATTGCGTCATATCCTCTCACCTTCTGCAATAGACGGTTTGCCAGAGTGCTGTCACAGGCAGTGATGGACCAGCGAGTTGGAACCAGTCGGCGTCTTTTTCCGACCCCCAGAGTTCCCATAGAAAATGCCTTCTCGATGCTGGAAAATGGCAGACCGCGGTCATGCAGATCGACCACTGCATCCGCCGCCAGCAGGTCAACATCGTAATATACTCTCTCAAGATTCTGCTCCCACCTGGCATTGTCTATCTCCAGCCGGTCCAATGGAGCGCTGGGGCCGAAGGGCGTATGCTCATCGCTAAAGGACATGCCCTTTGGAGCGTGCTGGAACTGGGCCACGCTCTCCAAAGATCTGTCGGAGAGTGCAATGTCTCGCAGCGTATCGATGAACCTATCCTGCAGCTTTGTGACTGATACAATCTTCTTGCCTCTGATCAGATTCAGACGATATCTTATGATGTCTTCCTGAGTCTTCTTTTCCGGTATCCAGGATTCCGGACGATCCATAATTATCGTATCTCCATGTAGCGGCGCTATCATTGGGCCGGCCAGGACCTTCGGATAGTTCCAACTGCCAATGAAGACTGATGGTGGAGTGCTTCCGTCAAGCTCCTTTCCCACCTCCTGAGAGGGGATGTACATGCTGGCCGTCAATTTCTTCAGATAGCCTTCTTTGCCTTTGATCACATGTTATAAGCCGCGAAAATTGAATAAAAGTATGATGCATGCGGGGCGAAAGTGATCCGCTTTTTTTGCCGTTCATCTTTTTTCCAGACAAACTCTCATGGTTACTTATTTACATTCATAACGTCAATAACTTGCCGAGGTGTCCAGATATGAAATGGACTGTATTGATGATCGCATTGATGATGCTAGCTTGTACCAGCTCATTTGCACAATTGACCACATACGACCAAGGTTCCCAGTACAATGGAGACCCGAATTTTTCTTCGGTCTCTTATTCAGTCAGCACCACGGGTGGAGCGCCTGCACCGACAGCACCCCAGAGCGTAGGATCATTAGGCCTGCAGATCCCTTCTGATGTATTATCCACATCTCAAGGCCCCTCAGCTCAGGAGCAGACGCAGACTCTGATCAGCGCGAGTCAGGATGCGGCCTATGCCTTCGCCCCAGGTGGTTCAGATGCTACGGCAGTTAATTCTGTCTACAAGATGGTAATAGCTCCTCCAGGTGGGTACGCACCCAACAATCTCTATATCTCCTACGCACCACGGACTGTGGCAAGCTGCAATCTTTACGCTAACCTTCCTTTGTGGATGGATAGCTCTGGAAGGGGCAACATCTGGTTCTATGAGTGGTATCCAAGTGGTATGCTGAATACTCAGTATGCAGGATATGTCTACAATCCCGGCTGGTACAAGAGATGGTTCTTCGCAGACACGCCCGGCTGGCATATTCTCCAGTATTACTGCGGCGGATGGAGCAACTATGCCTACATCTATGTCTACGGACAGAGCGCCTACTGGGTCAATCCTAATCCCGTGTACGATCCCTCGCCTTATCCATATCCCTACTGGGATAGCGATATAACCTATACCTATCCACCCACCGGCCATACATACTATTCTTACGAATCATCATCGGCAACATATTAATGAATAGAGCGATCCCGGTCCAGGGGATAGGATCCTTTTTTTTGCAGACCATGCATTAGACGATTGAGATGGGAGATCTAATAAACCAGAAGCTCGATTGCAGAGCCTGAAGAGTCATTATGAGTGAAGATATTTCAGAAGAGCCCAAGGAATCCATCCTGGAGACAGCCAAAAAGATCATCGGCCTCGGTCCCATCTGCGACAGCTGCCTGGGCAGGCAGTTTGCAATGCTCGCAACCGGATTGACCAACGCTGAGCGCGGACGTTGTATCAAGACGACTCTAGCCATGCAGGCTGCTGCCACCGTGGATCGCGCGTTGTTGGAGATCCTGGCTCCGTCCTTTCGTCCAGCGCGGCTCAAGCTCGGAAGAATTGGGGAAGAGGACGTCCGCTGCACGGTGTGCCTCGGGGAGATGGCTGCTCCTAAGCTCGATGCCTGGGCAGAGAAAGCTGCTGCAGCAATGGCTGGATGGGAGATTCAGACCCTATTGGTTGGCACCAGGATGTCTGGGCTTTTGGCCGAGAACGAGGAGCTGCTCCTCGCGGATGGAGGGTCCACTCACGCCGAGCCCTTCAAGTCTGAGTTGAATCGCGAGGTGGGCAAGAGGCTTTCCGCTCTGACTGGAAAGGCGGTTGATCTGAAGAGCCCTGACGTTGTGGTTCATCTCAACTTGGAAACGGAGGCAGTGGAGCTGCAGGTTGCGTCCCTCTTCATTCGCGGGCGCTATCGCAAACTGGTGCGCGGCATCCCTCAGACGCGCTGGCCCTGTCGCGAGTGTCATGGTCGCGGCTGTCCCCGCTGCAATGGCACCGGCCGCATGTACCTGGAGTCGGTAGATGAGCTGATTCGCCCGGCGGTGATGCAGTTTACAGGCGCGGAGGATACCGTATTTCATGGTGCGGGCCGCGAGGACATCGATGCCCGAATGCTGGGCACCGGCCGGCCCTTCATTGTTGAGGCGGTGCGGCCTCACATCAGGACGATAGACATCTCTCGGCTGCAGGAGGAGATCTGTCGGCAGGCGGCAGGAAAAGTAGAGGTCATTGGCCTGACCAAAGCCGATTCCTCAATGGTTGAGCGTCTTAAAGAGGCCACATTTGAGAAGACTTACTCTGCATGGGTCAGGCTGGGTGCGGAGGTTTCAGAAGAAAAGCTTAAATCCGTCCTGAAGGAATTAGAAGGGTCGATCGATCAGCGTACGCCCACTCGTGTCTCTCACCGAAGGGCAGATAAGCTCAGGGTGAGGAGAGTTCACAGCGCGGATCTAATTGAGATGGCGGGCAACATGGCCCGCATAAATATTAGAGGCGACAGCGGACTGTACATCAAGGAGCTGATCTCCGGAGACGGAGGAAGAACCAGCCCGAACCTCGCCGAAGCCCTTAAAATCGACGCGATCGTCGAAGAATTAGATGTAATAGATGTAGGTGGAGAATCAGATGGCACATCATCACGGAATGCGGAAGAAGTCAAGAGACAAGCTGAGCAGAACAGTCAGGGCTAAGGGAAAATCCTCGGTAGTCAGGGCGATTCAGGAGTTCGAGACGGGCGCAAAGGTTCATGTGCTCATCGATCCCAGCATACACAAGGGCATGCCTCATCCCAGGTTTCACGGAAAGACGGCTGAGGTAGTAGGAAAGAGGGGTAGAGCCTTCGTGCTTAAGGTCACAGATGGCAACGCCACCAAGACCCTGATCACATTACCTGAACACCTGATCGCACAGAAATAGACAGCAAACGAATCGATGATCGTCAAAAGCGTATTGCAGGAGGATCTTCTGACCTTGGCGGAGGTCAAAGAGATCCTCGACCAGATACGGCTGAATCGAGCCGAAGAAGAAGAACTGGGATATGAGTTGCGCCGGGCCATCCGACATGCTGAGCTCTTTAGCAAGGGCACTGCCGAGGAGAGCCGGGCAATGGTAGCGGAGCTCATGAAGCTGGAAAAGATGAGTCCGGAAATTGCTGTAAAGATCGCCGACATCAGGCCCGTCACCAAGGATGAGCTGAGGGCGATTTATGCCAAGGAACGGTTCACTCTAAGCGAAGAAGAGCTCAACAATATTTTAGAGATAGTATTCAGGGGGTAAAGGCACATGCCTGAGGGGAGACCGCCTAGGAGAGAAGAGGTAGCTAGGATACTCGATTACCTCCCCTATGGACGTACTCCTGATTCCAGAAGCTATCAGAAGCAACCTTTAGTCCAGGCCGTAGGCGAAGCCAACTTCGTTCTCATGGAGATGACACCCAAGGCGGGAGTTGTTCCGGCGGCTGGAACTCGAGTATACATTGGCAGCGGAAGCCGAGATGTGATAGACCACGTCAACCGCAGGATCGAATATCCTGAGCTGTCCAACAGCGCTAAGCTGGAGTTGCCTTACCAGATTCAGAGCATCGTCCTGGATAACGAGGCCAGGTTTATCCGCTACTTCAACGATGCCGGGCCCATAACTACTCGCATGCATGCCCTAGAGCTTTTGCCGGGAATAGGCAAGAAGCTGATGTGGGCTATTCTCAACGAGCGGAAGAAGGGGGCCTTCAAGGGCTTTGCCGATCTCATGGAGCGGATCAAGGGTCTGCACAATCCTGAGAAGCTCATAGCCAAGCGAGTAGAGGACGAGCTTATGGATGAGCGGATCAAGTATCGGGTCTTCACGACAGTTCCTCGCATGAGGTAGATGGGGGTCATGAAGCTCGGGCAGCATTTTCTTGAGGACGCAGCTATCATCTCTCGTATTGCGGATTATGCCGATTTAACGCCGGAGGACCGTGTGCTGGAGATTGGTCCAGGCCCCGGAAACCTCACTGCGGCTCTAGCCTCTCGCGCCGGT
The DNA here is from genome assembly GCA_028679775.1 of Methanothrix sp. Lineage (GTDB taxonomy): Archaea > Halobacteriota > Methanosarcinia > Methanotrichales > Methanotrichaceae > Methanothrix. The sequence goes on from JAJRAX010000151.1 coordinate 9,924, forward strand.
AAGGTCTATGCTGTCGAGATCGACTCTGACCTGGCCTATCAGCTCGCCGGACGGTTTTCTAATGTTCATGTCATCAGCGGGGACGCTCTCAAGGTCGAGCTTCCAGTCTGCAATAAGATAGTCTCCAATCTTCCCTATCAGATCTCTTCGGCCATCACCTACCGGCTGCTCTCCCGGCCCTTTGAGATGGCGGTTTTGATGTACCAGTGGGAGTTTGCGAGAAAGATGGCGGCAGCAGCCGGCAGCAAGGACTATGGCCGCCTGGCCATGACTGTGGGCTTCTTCTGCCATGTCGATATTTTGGAGAAGGTATCCAAGATGGCCTTCCGGCCTGTGCCTCAGGTTGACTCTGCGGTCGTCCGTCTACTGCCCCGCGAGGATCGACCGCCTGGGGACTCTTCTCATCTCATAAGGCTCGCAGAGGGGCTATTCAACAACAGACGGAAGAAGGTCAAGAAGGGCCTGGCAGCAATTGGAGCCAGCAAGGTGGCCCTGGCCGAGCTGGATGCTGATCTCCTGGACAAAAGGCCTGAGGATCTCTCGCCAGATGAAGCGGCGAGCCTCCTTCCTGCAATACCCGGCAATTCCCGCTAATCAGGAAGCCCGTCGCTGATGCTGTTGATGGGGTTGGTTTAGAAGGTAGGTCTTCCGTGTCCGACGACAAACCTAGCAGGAATGTGCTGCTTTTAGGCTTTGTGAGCCTTCTTAACGACATCAGTAGCGAGATCATTCAGCCGGTTCTGCCTCTGTTCATTGCTTCTTTGGGCGGAAGCTCTCTGGCCGTTGGCTTGATTGGCGGCATCAGCGACGGGCTGCCAAGCCTCTTGAAGCTCCTTGCAGGATGCTGGTCTGACAGGCTGGGCCGCAGAAAGCCCTTGGTAGTTGGCGGCTACGCCATCTCGGCAGTTGGAAAGCTCCTTCTGCCGGCAGCGGCAACCTGGCCGCAGGTCTTCCTTCTAAAGACTCTGGAGAGATGCGGCAAAGGAGTGCGCTCGGCCCCGAGAGATGCCATGATCTCCGAGTCGGTTGTGGCAGAGCGGCGAGGAAGAGGCTTCGGGCTGCACCGGGCCATGGACTCGACGGGAGCGGTCATCGGTTCTATTCTGGCCTTTCTGCTCTGGCAGGCCGGGATGAGCTACAGCGCAATCTTCATGGTCGCGGGAGCCCTCGCGCTGCTTGCCCTGCTGCCATTTTACCGCGTCCGGGAGAGCTTCAGGTCTCCGAGCTGCCAGATCAGACTGAAGATCTCCGATATCTCGCGAGAGCTGCGGGGCTTTCTTCTGATAGCCTGCCTCTTTGCTCTCGGAAACTTCAGCTACATGTTCTTCGTGCTCCGCGCTCAGGGGCTCTTCTCCGGCGCGGAGGCCGTGGCAGCGCCTCTGTTGCTTTATGCGCTCTTCAATCTGGTCTACGCTCTCTTTGCGTTTCCAGTCGGGATCCTGTCGGACCGGGTGGGCAGAAAAAAAGTGCTTGCGATGGGCTATGCGCTCTTCGCGCTCACCGCCGCAGGATTTGCGTTTGTCACAAGCCTAGCAGGACTGATTGTGCTCTTTGGGCTTTACGGCCTCGTTTATGCCATCGTGGACGGATCCGAGAGGGCTTTTGTCTCAGACATGAGCGCCGGCCACCTGCGGGGCAGCGCTCTGGGGATCTACTCCGGGGCTCAGGGTGTGGCTACAATTTTCTCCAGCCTAATCGCCGGGGCTATTTGGGAATTGTGGGGGGCAGAGGCGACTTTTCTCTTCGGGGCGGTGGCAGCGGGGCTCGCGGCGATGGGGCTCTTGTTAGGGACAAAAAAGACAGGTTCCTCGCTGTTTTAAGTGGGTAATCTCTGTGAGCCCTCTGTGCGCTCTGTGGTGGCAGTCCGTAATTATTTGGCTATAACCAGTGGCTAACGGCGCGTCCGCCACAAAGTTCACAGAGTACGCACAGAGCGACTAACCAATAACTTAAAAACTATAGTAACCTCAGGTTAGCCATACGAAATAGCGAAGAGCCTTGTATATCAATCATAAGAGATGGCGAGGAACCAAATCAAATTCAACCCGTTGCCCAAGGAGTCCCCATCTCTTCAGGGTGAGGAGGAATTGGGCGGTCCCGTGCGATAGCTATATTAATCATTGACGATTATATACAATACTATGCTTCAGACCTTGTTGGTTAAGCTTGACCCCTCAAAAGAACAATACAAGATGC
>JAJRAX010000152.1 GCA_028679775.1 Methanothrix sp.
CATGTACCCCGCAAAGTCGAACTTGGATTGGGCAACAACGTAGTAGGCGCGGACTGCGTCGAATTCAAGCCTGTGGAGAACCCGAAGGTGCTCGATGAAGCAGGAAGCCCTGCCCCTTCAGGGGCATGGGAGGAAGTCACATTGCTATGGTGGAAGACTTTGAGGCCAATTGCATTGGCATGAACATACAGGTATGGCATCTCATGATCGATCCGTGGAGGCGAATGCTCCTCAATGTTAGGAAGATGCTTCAGGGCGGCGATCTGACCGCCTTTCGACCGAGGCCAGCCGTGTGTGAAAGGCAAGCCATAGGTCTGTCCATTCTGGTCGGAAGAGGACTGGGTCCAGCCAGATCCAGCCGAATCCTGGAAAAATTCCATGTCACATTGGTTGCCAAAGAACCTGGGGTAATTCTGGAGGATTGTTCTGGAATTGGCCACAAGATGGCGAAGGTCGTCCGAGATGCACTATTCGTTTCTCCAAACGAAAGAGCTTAATCTCTTCTTGCCCTCTTTTCGATTACTTCCATGAAAATAGCTCTCTTGCAGCTTGATCCCACCGTTGGCGATCTCCAGGGAAACAGCGACCTCATCAGCAGCACCCTTCGCCGGGCGGCTGGAGCCGACCTGGCAGTCACCTCTGAGCTGGCTCTCCTCGGCTACCCGCCACGCGATCTGCTCCTCAATTCCGACTTTGTGGAGCGCAGTTGGGACGTCCTGCGATGCCTGGCCGAGACTGTCCGCGAGCTTCCGCCACTCCTTGTGGGTCTGGCAGAGAAAAATCCGGGCGAGGTGGGCCGTCCGCTCTTCAACTCAGCCGCACTCCTGAAGGATGGTCGGGTTATCGAGACCTTTAGAAAGGCTCTGCTTCCCACATACGATGTCTTCGATGAGGATCGCTACTTTGAGCCGGCAGGACGACAGCCCCAGATACTGGAGCTGGATGGGCGGGTCCTTGGAATCTCCGTTTGCGAGGATATCTGGAACGATCGTGACTTCTGGCGTCATCGTCGATATCACACAGATCCCGTCGAGGAGCTAGCTTCCACCGGGGCTGAGGCCGTCATCAACCTTTCCGCCTCACCTTTCACTGTGGGCAAGCAAAATCACCGTGAGGCCATGCTCTCGGGCCTAGCTAAAAAGCATCGCATTCCATTCATCTATGTCAACCAGGTAGGGGGCAACGACGACCTGGTATTCGACGGCAGAAGCTCTGTCTTCGATGGAGAGGGCCGACTTGTCGCCAGGGCGCGGGGCTTTCTAGAGGATCTGATCATAGTGGACCTAGACAGATCTGGACGGATCGGCGCGGTTGCCGGAAAGGCGGAGATAGCCGAAGACGACTTCACCCAGGAGTCCGAGATCTGGAGGGCCCTGGTCCTTGGCACACGCGACTACGTTTCCAAGTGTGGCTTTTCCGGAGTCCTGCTAGGCCTCTCTGGAGGGATAGACTCGAGCCTTGTGGCGGCCATAGCCTCGGAGGCACTCGGCCCGAACAACGTCCTTGGTGTTCTCATGCCTTCCCCGTTCACCAGCCCTGCAAGCATTCGGGATGCTGCCGCCCTCGCGCAAAACCTGGGAATTAAGACCATTACCCTCACCATCACCGATATTATGAACTCCTTTGGTCGTGTGCTGGCCGCGCCCTTTCTGGATAGACCCAAGGATGTAACCGAAGAGAACATCCAGGCCCGGATCCGTGGAAACATCCTCATGGCCCTCTCAAATAAGTTCGGACTTGTCCTTCTCACAACAGGAAACAAGTCGGAGCTGGCCGTGGGCTACTGCACCATCTACGGAGACATGTCCGGGGGGCTTGCCGTCATCTCTGATGTCCCGAAGACGGCAGTATACAGGCTGGCGAAATGGCTGAATGCCTCGCGGGGACAAGAAATAATACCTGCTGCGGTCCTGAAAAAGCCCCCTACCGCAGAGCTTCGATTCGGCCAGACCGACCAGGACAGCCTCCCCCCCTACGAGATTTTAGACGATATCCTGGAGAGGTACATCGAAAAGCATCAGTCAAGGGAGGAGCTCATTCACCTCGGTTATGAGAAATCAATGGTGGACAGAGTTCTTCATCTCGTGAAGGTCGCTGAATTCAAGCGACGACAGGCTGCACCCGGGCTGAAGGTTACAGATCGGGCCTTTGGCAGCGGCTGGAGAATGCCGGTGGCCAGCCGAGCCTGGTAGCTGGTCTCGCGTGGACGCGGATAATTTTGAGTGTCGTTTATATAGATTCAGCTTAAAGACGATCCTTGATATGATCACGAAGGGCTGTAGCAATATGAGTGGGATCGTAAGCAGACCAGTTATCCTCTCATTGTTTCTGGCAGCCGTTCTTTCTATTCTTCTTCTCACTCCGGCTCATGCTGAGGAATCGTCTATTGGTCAGAGGCTGATTCTCAATGTCTACCTGGATAGCTCAGGCAAGGCTCTGGTCACCGGATATGCCGAGAACGTCAGCGGTTTGGCATTTCTTAACAACTCTCAGTTCCGTTTCGAGAATGAGTCCCATCAGCTCTATGCCCTTACCGCCGGCTTGACCACCAAAGTGGGTGACATATGGACATTGCGCTTTGATGCTAATGGGAGCTTTGATGATTATCGAGCGACCTTCTACCTGCCGAGCGAGACTAGCCTTGGGCAGATCAATGCCTCGCAGGGTCTGGGATATCTGCTATCCGCATCCAATGAATCGCTTGTGGCAGATGTGCAGGGCTGGGAGGTCACCGACCCCCAGATATCCATTCAGTATCAGCAGCCGCTGGCCGCCAACAGCAATAGCCAGCTCCCTCTGCCACCCGGCTATCCTGGCGAGAGCACGGCCCTGATCATGCTCATCATTGCTGCTGCCCTCTTGGTCGCAGGCTTTGGCTTTGCCGTGTTCTTGCAGAGGAAGAGGCGAGCCACGGCTGCGAGCCCATTGGGTGGCCTGTCTGCTGAGCCCATTGGCGCTGAGAAGAAAAAGAGTCCAGAGGTAGGCACTGATGCTGTTGCTCTTGCAGTGTCAATTGCCTCATCTCAAACGGATATGTCTGATCACGCCGAGCCGCAGCCACCCGGGTCATCTGGTGTCGAGGCCACGTCTGCTTCTTTGAGTCCATCGCATCATACTGATTCGGCTTCTGATGACGACGGCGTCTTTATCTCGCAAGATGAATTACAGCCTGCCTCTGCGAATGAGTCTGAGAGCAATCAGACATCTCCCTCTGGTGAGATGCCGATGGCAGAAGCTTCGGCTGTATTGCCTGAATCCACCTCCTCAGTGGAGTCGTCTGCAGTCCAGGAGACGCCAGATGCCAAGAAAATCCAACCAGAGGCCGGCCCTCAGCAAGATCCAACGAAAAACGACATAGTAGTCAGCTCTGAGATGGAAGCGGTAATAGAGACCCTTACCGCCAGAGAGCGGGCGGTGATGAGCACATTGATCGCCCATGGCGGCAGAATGACTCAGGCAGAGATCCGCTATGAGACCGGAACGCCCAAGTCATCATTGACTGGAATCTTGATCTCCCTGGAGCGCAGAAAACTTGTAATCAAGAAAGAATGGGGCCGAACCAACATAATTGAACTTTCTGAATGGTTTTTATCAAAAAAAGAACGTTCCTAGGCATTTTCGTTCCTGCGTTCTGGCAGGTTCATAATCATTTAAGTGACCATCGTTCGGCTCCTATTTTTTCTATCGTTCCGCAGCACATTAAGTAATCATGCGGCCGTAATCTGGCTGA
>JAJRAX010000153.1 GCA_028679775.1 Methanothrix sp.
AAGGCTGCCTGATTCCAGCACTTTAAAGACAAGCTTTGCCGATGGTGGCAAGTGCTCTATCTTCGTGCCGGTCGATTCATTTTTGGTTTCAGCAAAGTCGATCCCTCATTTACATTTCACCTGGACTATCCCTACTACCTGATCTATTATCAAGTCTGTTATTGCGGCAATAATGGCACCATAGCGCCGGTGTTATGCGGAAAGTGTGCAGGAATAAGCTACATTTGATGCGCCAATTTGGAAATGCTCTGGCAGCGTCCCGAATTGAGCAGAAGAGTATGGCGAGAGATCTGCCGCAAGACTGCTGCCAGACTTTAGTGGAGTTGTAATTCGGCAAATCTTGCCAAAGGATAGGACTTGGCTGATCAGCCGCAGGGTGCTAAAGCCTCGTTGTTCTTGTACGTCTTGGCGATAAAAGAACCATTCATTGTGCTGTTAATGTCCAGCGTGCCCTTAAGAATCTTGAGCCGTACGAGAGACTCATAAAGATATGCCAGATCTTCTTCTGTCGGCCTCAGGCTGGCATAGGAGACGCCCCATCTGAAGCACTCGTCCATGATACTCTTGTCAATCGCGATCTGGTCTCCAACCGTTGGCACTGTCATATTATGGTTCCTGTCGATGAAGAACCCGGACCCAACGTAGCCGTCGGTCAGCTCCTGCACAGTTTTGGGATACCTGGCAATGAAATCCCGGTCGAGCGTCAGAACACAGCAGGTCTCGTTCCTCCAGATATCCTGGGAGCGGCGCAGCCATTTTGCCTGGCCTGCCAAAACGCTCCCGGCTCCGATATACTGGTCAGCCACGTATCCTTTGATCTCGCCCCTGGATAGCGCTGCAGCCATCTCTTCCGGTTCCATCTCAATAAGATCCACTCCGCCGAAATTGGTATCGTTTTTAAAGGCGCGATAAAGGAGAATGGTGCAGGTCGATGCAAGAGCGGGCACTGCAACCTTTCGGCCTGACAGATCGCGGATTGATTTGACATCATTGGCCACAATCAGGGCATTTCCATGCCGGTGGCTCTTGGCCACAATCTGGAGAGCGACGCCCTCTTCCGCGGCCTGCAAGTCCAATGCCGCCGGGAGCGATGCTCCTTGAATTGAGCCTGAACGCAATGCTTCAATCAGGTCGTCCCAGGAGTCGAACTTGATGAGCATAAAATCCATGTTTTTGAAGTTGGGCGCATAGAGCTTGTTGAGAACAACCGGATCTATGGAGTGGACGGTGGGAACATATCCGAGCGACAATTCCGGCACATCCTCAGGCTGCTCAGACTTGGGGCCGAAAATGCTGTTCAATATGCTCCAATCCCAGCCCAAGGCGGGCGTGATCAAAACGATTAGCGTAAGGATAATCAATAGCAGTATCTTTTTCAACCTTATTTCCCCTATCAGAGGATTAAAATCGCTTCCTAGACAATCTTCCTGTGCAATACTTTCCGAGAGAGATGGGGGTCGGGCTTCCCCATTTGTTGAGGTGGTTTTTTGCCTCGGAAAGATACGGCACAAAAGAGGTATATTAAAGGCCAGAATTTCCAACTACTTAAGAACCACCTCCACGATCTCCAGAATCAGCAGATCCATCATTTTATTTCACCAATTCATGAATAGAACTCAAATTGATATTAAATCTGACATAGTGGCAATATTTGCACATTTCTTCGCGGATATATACAATGTCAGAAACCCATCATATCAAAATTATGAGGGCGACAAAATGCATTCTTCTCAGAATCTGATTAATCAAGAGATAGACCTGTCAGAGAACACCTGCCCCAATCGCGAGCAGCGCGCCAGAGGGATTAACGTCTATTACGGCCGGGCCTCCGAGCTGGTCCGGGACGCCAAATGCGGAAAGCTGCAAAACCGGGAACGAAAGTTCCAGCAGGCATCCGGCTGCGTCCTCAACTTCTACCTATCGGTTCGAGTCAACACCATCAGGGATGCTGCTGCCATCTTTCACGCTCCGGTAGGCTGCTCTGCGCCGGCTCTGGGGTACAGAGAACTCTTTCGGGATATTCCGGTAGATCTGGGCAGACCTGAGAACTTCGACCTGCACTGGATGACTACCAATATCAACGAGCAGGATGTGGTCTACGGAGCGGCAGATAAGCTCAGGTTCGCGATTGAGGAGGCTGAACGCAGGTATTCCCCCAGGGCCATATTCATCCTGACCTCATGCGTCGCAGGAGTGATCGGCGAGGATATCGAGGGCGTGGTAAACGATGTCCAGCCCTTTTGCAGCGCCAGGATCGTTCCCGTCCACTGCGAGGGCGTGCGCTCCAGGCTGGTTCAGACCGGCTATGATGCATTCTGGCACGGAGTACTGAAGTATCTGGTGAAGAAGCCGGAAAAGAAGCAGAAGGATCTGGTCAATGTGGCCAGCATGCTCTCTTACACCTGGCAGGATCGTCGGGAGATCACCAGGCTTCTCGGCAAGCTCAGCCTTCGCCCCAACTTCGTGCCGGAGTTCGCAACTGTCGAGCAGTTCGAGCAGCTTTCAGAGGCGGCAGTCACGGCTCCGCTCTGCCCGACCTATACCGACTATCTCTCCAAAGGCCTTGAGCAGGAGTATGGTGTGCCTTACTTCCTCTATCCGTCACCCATGGGCATAGCCAGCACGGACGAATGGTTGCGCAAGGTGGCCCGGTTTACCGGAAAAGAGGGCGAGGTAGAAGCGCTGATTGATGAAGAGCACAAAAAGTGGCAGCCGAAACTGGATATTATCCGAAAGGAGCTGGAGGGGTTCAAAGGGAACGGAGAGAAGATCGAGGTTTTGGGATCGTTAGGACAGGGCCGGCTGCTTGCTCAGCTCCCGTTCTTCGATGAGCTGGGCTTAAGCTCCAAAGCAGCCATGGCCCAGGACTTTGACAATCTGATTTTGGAGGAGGTAGAAGACCTGATCGGCAAAGTGGGAGACTTCGAGATACTGGTCAACACCTTCCAGGCCGCAGAGCAGGCTCATATCACGAGAAAGCTCAACCCTGACCTGGCGCTCACCTGTCCATTCCAGGGAGGTGCCTACAAACGGCTGAAGGGAATAACCAGAATTCATGCTTTACGAGGCGACTCCCTTCCCTGGAGCGCGCAAAGCGGTTATGCAGGAGCCGTGTCCTATGCAGCCTTCCTCTTGCAGTCGCTAAAGAGCGTCTCATTCCAGAGGACCATGCTAACCAAAACCCGCGACAGCTACAGGGATTGGTGGTATGACCAGCCGAATCCGTTGCACTACCTGGAAAAGGAGGCTTGAAAGAATGACTTCAAACAATTCAGAGGCATCGGTAATATCTGAGCCTAAATACCCGGAGGTAATGGAAGCGCCCCGCTATTCATGCGCTCTCGGCGGAGCTATCTCCACAGCGTTAGGCATCTTTGGGACGGTGCCCATCCTTCACTCAGGGGCCGGCTGCGGTCAGGCCCATCTCAACGGCCAGGCCTACGGTTGTGGTGAGAATGCCGGTGGCCCCCAGGGCGGCACCAGCACACCATGCTCCTGCCTGGTAGAGGAGCATGTCATCTTCGGAGGCGAGAATAAGCTGAGAAATCTGATCCAATCGAGCATCGAGCTGATGGATGGCGATCTTTATGCGGTGATTTCCGGATGCGTGCCAGCTCTGACCGGCGACGATGTGGAGTCGGTGGTCAAGGAGTTCAAAGAAAAGGCGAACATCATCTCTATCAAAACTGCAGGCTTCATAGGCAACTCCTACAAAGGCTATGAGCTTTTCTTCCTGTCGACGATAGATCAACTGCTTAAGCCCTTGCCCGTGAAAAAGGGGAGAATTAACATCTTCGGAGTTGTGCCCTACCAGCATCTTTTCTGGAAAGGGGACTTAAAGGTTCTGAAAGGTACTTTGCAGAGGCTGGGAATTGAGGCAAACATAATTCTTCGGGAATTTAACGGTCTCGCGAATCTCCTGGAGATTCCGGCAGCCGAGCTGAATGTCGTTCTGTCGCCCTGGAATGGTCATGAGATTGCTAAATCGCTTCAAGAGAAGTTCGGCACATCTTATCTGACATTTCCAGGAGTGCCGGTCGGCCCCAAACAGACCTCGAATTTTCTGCTGCAATTGGCCGGGCGGCTGAACATCCCGGAAGAAAAAGTGCAGGAGATCATCGAAGAGGAAGAGCGCATAGCTTATCGGTTCATCGAGTATTTGGGAGACGTCCACATCCTCGGTCTGCCGCATCCCTACTTCGCGGTGGTGGCCGACAGTGGGACTGCGATTGGCGTCACTCAATTTCTGGCCAACGAGATGGGCTATCTGCCTGAGACGGTCATCATAACAGACAATCCGCCTCAAGAAGCGAGAGCGGAGATCATCCATCAGCTTTCTGTGAACATCGAGAGCATCTTCAAGCCCGATATAATCTTCGAGTCGGATTCGCATAAAATCAGGCTGAAGCTGCGAGACCGCAGTTTCCTGGTGCTGCTGGCCAGCTCTTTGGAGAAGTTTATTGCGGCCGATCTTGGAGCAACCGTTCATTTGAGCGTCTCATTTCCATCATTTGACCGGCTCATTTTAGAACGCAGCTACGCAGGTTTTGGCGGCGGTCTGAACCTGATGGAAGACATATTGAGCAAAACTGTGGCACCGCTGTAGAAAGCTTTAACTTTTTTATTCTTGTGAAGGATATCATGCCGCCGTTGAGCAATCGCATAGGTTTATTCACCGAATCTGTCATCAGGAAGATGACAAGAATCGCCAGTGCCTACAACGCTGTCAACCTCTCCCAGGGCTTTCCTGATTTCGACCCGCCGCAGCAGCTTTTGCTGGCTCTCAAAAAGGCTTCCACCTGCGGCCCTCATCAGTATGCAGTAACCTGGGGCGCACCTAATTTCCGTGAGGCTCTGGCCAGGAAGCAATCTCGATTTATGGGGCTTGATATCGACCCCGAGACGCAGATTTGCGTTACCTGCGGAAGCACAGAAGCTATGATGACCGCCATGATGACTGTCTGCAATCCAGGTGATAAAGTCATAGTGTTCTCGCCGTTTTATGAGAATTACGGGGCCGATGCCATACTGTCCGGAGCTCTTCCAATCTACGTGCCTCTCTCTCCTCCTGATTTCTCATTCGACGTTGAGGAACTGACCCGCGCATTCCAGCAAAGGCCAAAGGCTCTGATTCTATGCAATCCGTCCAATCCTACTGGGAAGGTCTTCACCGAGAATGAGCTGAAACTCATTGCCGATCTGGCTGACCGATATGATACATTTGTGATCACTGATGAGGTCTATGAGCATATCGTGTATTCTCCGAATAAACATGTCTATTTTGCGTCTCTGCCAGGCATGTTCGAGAGGACCATCTCCTGCAGCTCGCTATCCAAAACCTATTCCATCACAGGCTGGAGACTGGGATATCTGATTGCTCCGGCTAAGATCATCGATGGCGCGAGAAAGGTGCACGACTTCCTGACAGTTGGGGCTCCAGCGCCCCTGCAGGAGGCGGCGGTGACTGCATTGAACTTTCCGGATCGGTATTATGAACGTCTCCAGGAATTGTATACGGGAAAGAGGGACTTCTTCATCAAAGGCCTGGATGAAGCAGGACTGGAATACACCAAACCACAGGGCGCCTATTATGTGATGGTCGACATCTCCGAGTTTGAGTGTCCGAGTGATACCGTTTTTTGTGAATGGCTGGCCAGAGTTGTGGGCGTCGCTGCAGTTCCCGGATCAAGCTTCTTTAAAGAAGATGTTGGGCATCTAATCCGCTTGCACTTTGCAAAAAAGCAGGAAACGCTCGCAGACGCCCTGGAAAGGCTCTCACATCTTAGAAGCCTGGCAGAGAAGGGCATAAATTGAGGGGCTTTTTCAGGCCCAACTTTTCCCATTGCGCCTTTATCTCAGGCCTATTTTAAGCCTTTCTGTTAGAGCAATATTTGCATGTTTCTTCATCAATAAATATCAAGCCGATTACTATCGATTATCGTTAAAGAGCGCCCACTTTGAGGTGGCAATAGTGACAAAGATAAGAAACATCGCAATATACGGAAAGGGAGGCATCGGCAAATCCACGACCTCCTCCAACATCAGCGCCGCCCTCTCGGAAGAGGGTTACAAGGTCATGCAGATAGGCTGCGATCCAAAGAGCGATTCGACGAACACTCTCCGAGGCGGCAGGTTCGTGCCTACTGTCCTCGACAAGCTGCGTAGCGGCAAAAGGATCGAGACCAACGAGATCGTCCACGAGGGATTCAACGGCATTCTCTGCGTGGAGACAGGAGGCCCGGAGCCTGGCGTCGGCTGCGCCGGGAGGGGGATCATCACGGCAATCGAGCTTCTCAAGCAAAAGAAGATCATTGAGGAGTTCTCACCGGATATCATCATCTATGACGTTTTGGGTGACGTCGTCTGCGGTGGATTTGCCATGCCGATCCGCGAGGGAGTGGCCGAACAGGTCTACACAGTCAGCTCCTCGGATTTCATGTCTTTGTACGCTTCCAACAATCTCTTCAAAGGCATCAAGAAGTACTCCAAGAGCGGCGGTGCCCTTTTCTCAGGCATCATTGGCAACTCCATAAATCTGCCCATAAATGAAGAGATCATCCAGGATTTTGCAGCCAATACCAAATCGACCATCGCAGGATTCGTGCCGCGTTCTCTGACGGTAGCCAAGGCCGAGCTGCAGGGCAAGACCACCATCGAAGCCGACCCGGATTCAGATCAGGCTGAGCTCTACCGGAACCTCGCCCGGAAGATAATCAGCAATGAGAGCCGATATGTGCCTGCACCTCTCGGCACGGACGAGCTGAAGGCATGGGCCGAGAGCTGGTACGACAGGCTGCTACAGCACAATAAAAATCAGGAACAACAGGACACCGAACCAGTAAAAAGCGACCTGAAGTACTACGAGCTGAAGCCGGACAGCGCAAAAGCCAAGGTGAAATGAGATGGCATCTAATGATGCTCATAATCTGGTCGAGCCTGGCATAAACCTGAATGCTCCCACATGCCCCAACCGGGAGCAACGTGCCCACGGCATCAATGTCTACTACGGCCAGGCGTCTCAACTTTTAATCGATGCAAGAGAAGGAAAGCTTCAGGCCAAGGACCGCGACTTTCAGCAGACCTCCGGCTGCGCTCTAAACTTTTACCTGGCAGTGAGGCTCAACACCATCCGAGATGCGGCTGTAATCTACCATGCGCCCGTCGGCTGCTCGGCGTCATCTCTGGGATATCGAGAACTCTATCGGCATGTTCCGGTTAGCCTCGGCAGACCTGAGAATTATGACCTGCACTGGATAACAACCAACATCCAGGAGAACGATGTGGTTTATGGAGCGGGAAATAAGCTGCGCTATGCAATCCGAGAGGCGGAAAGGAGGTACTCGCCCAAAGCTATATTCATCCTGACATCATGCACCTCCGGGGTCATCGGCGAGGATATCGAGGGGGCTGTGAATGAGCTTCAGCCCTACATCGACGCCAGAATCGTGCCAGTTCACTGCGAGGGCGTTCGCTCCAGGTTGGTTCAGACTGGCTATGATGCTTTCTGGCATGGAGTCCTGAAGTATCTGGTAAAAAAGCCTGAAAAGAAGCAGAAGGACTTGGTAAATGTGGCCAGCATGCTATCTTACACCTGGCAGGATCGCCTGGAGATCAAGAGAATTCTCGGAAAGATTGGGCTACGGCCAAACTTCGTGCCTGAGTTCGCGTCTGTTGATCAGTTCGAGCAGCTCTCCGAGGCGGCGGTCACGGCTCCGCTCTGCCCGACTTACACCGACTATCTCTCCAAGGGCCTGGAGCAGGAGTATGGTGTGCCTTACTTCCTCTACCCGTCTCCAATGGGCATCAGAAATACCGATGAATGGCTGAGAAAGATCGGAGAGTTCACAGGCAAAGAGAGTGAGGTGGAGTTGGTGATTGAAGAGGAGCATAAGGTCTGGCAGCCCAAGATCGATGCCCTCCGAGAGCAGTTCCTGAAGCTGAAGGGCAAAGGCGAGAAGCTAACCGTCCTCGGCTCGCTTGGACAGGGCAGGCTTCTGGCTCAGCTCCCGTTCTTTGATGAGATTGGACTGTCTTCGCCAGCTGCCATGTCTCAGGATTTTGATAACCTGATTCTCGATGAGGTAGAGCAACTGATCGGAACAGTAGGTGACTTTAAAATCCTGGTCAACACCTTCCAGGCTGCCGAACAAGCTCATGTAACCAGGCAGCTTGATCCTGACATCGCCCTTACCTGCCCATTCCAGGGCTGCTCATTTAAGAGAGAGAAAGGCCTGACAAGGATTCATTCCCTGCGTGCCGATGCCCATCCCCGGAGCACTCAGAGCGGCTATGCCGGAGCCGTAGCCTGCGCCAGTTTCCTGCTCCAATCCTGGACAAGCAAGTCCTTCCAGAAGACCATGCTCGCCAAGACCAGAGATAGCTACAAAGATTGGTGGTACAAGCAGCCCGATCCCCTTCACTACCTCAAGAGGGAGGTCTAAAGCATGGCAGCAGTTATTGAGGAACGCCCAGAGGACGTGATTTATCCAGAGGTCATGGAGGCTCCCCGGTATTCCTGTGCTCTGGCTGGCGCTTACTCCACAGCAGTCGGAATCTACGGAGTGGTGCCCATTCTTCATTCCGGGCTTGGATGCGGCATTGGCCAGCTCTTCGGCCAGTTTTATGCCGGTGGCCAGAATGCAGGAGGACCGCAGGGCGGCACGAGCACTCCCTGCTCAGGGCTGGTCGAAGAGCATGTCATCTTCGGAGGCGAGGACAAGCTGAGGAGACTCATAAAGTCGAGCATCGAGCTGATGCAGGGCGACCTTTATGCTGTCCTATCAGGCTGCGTTCCATCTCTGACCGGAGACGACATAGAATCTGTGGTCAAGGAGTTTCGGGAACAGGCACCTATCATCTACGTTAAGACTGCCGGATTCCTGGGCAATTCCTATGAAGGCTACGAGCTCTTCTTCGAGGCAGTGATTGATCAGCTCCTGAATAAGCTGCCCATCAAGAAAGGGTTGGTAAATATCTTCGGAGTGGTTCCCTATCAACACATCTGGTGGAAGGGAAACCTGAGGGCCATCAAAGAGGATCTGCAGAAGCTCGGCCTGGACGTTAATATCATATTCACAGAGTTTTCCGGATTGGAGAACCTGATCAAGATCCCTGCTGCGGAATTGAATATCGTCCTGTCTCCCTGGAATGGACAGCGAGTGGCAAAGAAGCTCGAAGAGAAGTTCGGCACGCCTTTTATCACTCTGCCGGGCGTTCCAGTAGGACCCAAGCAAACCACCAGGCTGATCCAAGAAGTGAGCCAGGCTCTGAATCTTCCCACAGAACCTGTGGACGAACTGATCGCCAGAGAAGAGAGGCATTCATACCGATTTGAGGAGTATTTCGGAGACGTGATGATTCTTGCCTTCCCGCAGCCATACTTCTCTGTAGTGGCCGATGCAGGGACTGCTGTAGGCATCGCCCAGTTCTTGACAAATGAGGTTGGCTATCTGCCGGATAAGGTGATAATTGATGACGGCACGCCTGAGGAGAATAGAGAGGAAATTTTGAGGGAGCTGAAGGAGAATCTGGAATGCGTTGTCAAGCCGGAGGTGATCTTTGATGAGGATTCGCATAGGATACGAGAGAACCTGAAGAAAGGAAACTCGCTCGTTCTATTGGCCAGTTCTCTGGAGGGGCCGATAGCTTCAGAATTTGGCTGCGTGATACATGTAACCGTATCCTTCCCGTCCTATAACCGGCTCATCCTCGACCACAATTATGCCGGCTACCGAGGCGGGCTACGGCTCATGGAGGATATTGTAAGCAAATACTGCGGACCGCTTTAAAACGGGCCGCTGCATCTTTCTAATTTTTTGAAGGAAAGCCCTTCATTCCGATGAGATCTTAGGTTGCTGTCTGAATTCGAATCTGAACTTATCGATTATGCCTATCCAAGGCCATTGTATTTGGTATTCCTAGTTGCGTTTAAATACAACTTCCTCTATCAGCCTTGAGGAGCCAAATTCTGATGGACAATTATGATGGCAAATTTCCTTATCTTCCCGAAAGAATAAGCCGCCTGGGGGAGCTGGCCTGTAACCTCTGGTGGAGCTGGCATCCGGAAGCACGAGCCCTCTTCTATCTGCTGGCGGGAAACGGTTCCCGGTACAAAGCCCAAAATCCAGTGAAGCTTCTTTTCGAGATTAATGGCCAGGTTCTCGATGACGCCACGAGAAACCCCCGCTTCTTGCGCCGCTATGATGCAGTGATGACTAGATTCGACTCAGAGATGAACGCCTATCAGAGCTGGTTTAACTCCAAGATCGAAAACAGGGGCCGCCTGCCTGTAGCCTATTTCTCAGCCGAGTTCGGCCTGCACCAATCCCTTCCATTTTATGCAGGAGGCCTAGGCTTTCTGGCAGGCGACTATCTCAAGGAGTGCAGCGACCTGGGAGTCCCCGTGGTCGGTGTGGGCTTCATGTACCCAGATGGCTACTTGCATCAGCGCCTGTCTGCTGACGGATGGCAGAAGAGCGAGAGCGAATCCCTGGACCGGGAGCGAGCTCCCATATGCCGGGTTCTCGATGCCGAGGGCAGGCCTATGATCCTCAAGATCACAATCATGCAGCTTCCTGTCTACTTCGAGGTATGGAAGGCCCAGATCGGCAGGGTGCCTCTCTATCTGATAGACACCGACTTAGAGGCCAACGATCCCCAGAGCCGGAGCATCTCCTCTCGTCTCTACATCGGTGATCATGAGCACCGCCTCGTCCAGGAGATCATCCTTGGAATTGGCGGAACCCAGATTCTCAAAGCTCTGGGCATAAAGCACTTCGTCTTGCACCTGAACGAGGGGCACTCTTCTTTTGCCATTCTTGAACGAATTCGGGAGATGGTGGAAAACGGCAAGAGCTTTGCCGAGGCAGTCGGCTTTGTCCGGAAGACTATCATCTTCACAACCCACACCCCTGTTCCCGCCGGCCATGACATCTTCTCCTTATCCATGATGGATAAATATTTCGCGTCTTATATTTCTCTGCTGGGAATAAGCCGAGAGGAGTTCTACAGGCTGGGGGAAGATCCTTCTGCAGGTTCTGCCGGCTTTAACATGACAGTCTTCGCGCTCCGACTTTCTGCTCACTGCAATGCCGTGAGCAAGAGGCACGGAGAGGTAGCAAGACGGATGTGGCAGCATCTGTGGCAACCTCTGGCCGAGCACGAGGTGCCCATAGACTACATCACCAACGGGGTCCATGTACCCACCTGGATAGACTCCCGAATGGCATTGCTCTTCAACCGATACCTTGGCCCCAACTGGCTTGCCGACCACGACGATCCATCCATCTGGGAATTGGTCGATGACATCCCAGACGAGAAGCTGTGGATGGTCCACCGCCATCAAAAGATGAACCTGATTGCGGTCTTGCAGGAGAGAGCACGGCAGCGTTGGCTTGAGCATGCTGACCCCAATGTCATCCTGGCCTCAGGGACCATGCTGGATCCAAACGCCCTCACCCTGGGATTCGCCCGCCGCTTTGCCTCCTACAAGAGGGCCAATCTGATACTGGAGAATCTGACCAGACTCAAGGCCATTCTAGGCTGTGCCAATATGCCGGTTCAGATAATCTTTGCTGGAAAGGCCCATCCCTCAGACGACGCCGGAATAAGGCTCATTCAGCAGGTTTACAATGTGGCCCGCGATCCGGATTTTGGGGGCCGAGTGGCATTCATCGAGGACTACAACGAGGGGCTCGCCCAGTATCTAATCCACGGTGTAGACGTCTGGCTGAACAATCCCCAGCCACCATTTGAGGCATCAGGGACGAGCGGGATGAAGGCCGGGATCAATGGGGTGCCTCACCTTAGCGTTCTCGACGGCTGGTGGATCGAGGGATACAATGGTGCCAACGGCTGGGCCTTTGACGGAAACGACTGCGAATCAGGTGAACGAGATGCACAGGAGCTTTATTCCATTATTGAAAGGCAGATCGTGCCACTTTACTACGACCAGAACGAGTCCGGCATATCTCCTGGCTGGATCAAGATCATGAAGGCATCAATAAAGAGTACCGCGGCACGGTTCAGCTCCCGAAGAATGGTTAAGGAGTATGCCGATAAATTTTATCAGGATGCTCTCTTCCAGGCATCAGAGACCTGATCTTTATCGATCTCATGCTTCGTGCTCTCCCTTCTTTTTCATCAGTTCTGCGATCTGCAGGTCTATCTCCGAGACCAGAGAAAACGTAGCATCCAACGAACTGTCAAATGATGTCTCTGAGGCATGCATCCCATCTCTTGCCAGAACTGTGATCCTGTAGTCTCCCACAGGCTGGCCCTTTGAGGCCCATTTCCAGGTGGCTGACTCGGACCATCGGTTCATATCCCGGCCGTTGAGCCGGAACTTATAGAATATTTTGTCTCCCTCCGGGTCCAGGGCCTCGGCCTTCCAGACCACCGTTGCACCCTGAGCCTGTGGGCTGGTGGCGTTCGGCACAAGAGACCTCAAAACTGGCGGTTTATTGGCTCCAGTGACTGTGAATGCAACAGTCTTGAAGCTGTCAAAGGAGTCCTCGAAAGCATGCTTTCCATCTCTTGCCAGGACTCTGATCTCATGATCTCCAGACATAACTCCTGAGGTATCCCAGGACCAGGAGTTCGAATGAGACCATTCTCCTGCCGGTTTGTCGTCAACCAGGAACCTGTAGGATATCTCATCGCCGTCAGCATCTGAAGCCTTTGCAGTCCAGGTTATGACTGTTCCCTGGGGCTGCGGGCTATTTTGGTCCGCGAGAAGTTCGGTGACCTCCGGGGCATTGTTGGGCTGATCCAGCACAAATGCACTCTCCAGTGAGCCGTCAGAGGACGTCTCGGATGCATGCAATCCGTCTCGCACCAGAACTGAGATCGCGTAATCTCCAGGCATCTCGGACGAGGTATTCCAGATCCATGAGTTGGATGTCTGCCAGCCGGTGGCCTCCAGGTCGTTCTTCACGAACTTGAAGTAAATAGCATCGTCATCAGGATCGGCGGCCATAGCCGTCCAGACGATCATGCTGCCTGCATTCATGGGACTGGTTTTATCTGATTTCAGTTCCTTCAGAACAGGCGGTTGGT
>JAJRAX010000348.1 GCA_028679775.1 Methanothrix sp.
AGGAAGGCGACGCTCGCGATAGGCCGGTTCGCCGGCCGTGGTCGGCACGATGGCCTCCTCGACGTTGGCGCGCCCAGCCTACCGTCCCCGCACACGGCCAGCAAATGCGGGGCGGTGCGGGGCGGAGCACGCGCCCCGGTCCAATCGACTCCGCCATGGCGCCCCTGCTCCGCTGCCTGCCCTGCGCACAACGCTGCCGCGTACCCAGGCAGACCTCCACCCTGTATCGTTTCTCGTAGGCCGTCCACCGTGGAGTCTCATTGCCACCGGGTCTCGCGCCCCGGAAACGTTCCTGCAAGCGGCATGCGGAGGGACCAGTGAGCAGCGCACAGTCAGAGTCGTCCTCGGGCAGTGCCACGTGATCGCCGGCGTCGTCGGCGGGTCCGGCTTCATCACCTCGAGCAGCGGTCTGGGCGCCGACCTGTCACTGCTCACCTCGGTGGCGGCCGTCGCGCTGATGACCACCGGCGTCGTGCTCGTGCGGCGGCAGCACTACGACGCACATCGCTTGGTGCAAACCTGCGCCGTCGTCCTCAACGCCGTCCCGGTACTCTCCTGGATGATCGTGTCACTCGCCCGGTACATCCTCCCAGGAGTACCGGGCAGCCTGAGTCAGCACGGACATCTCCTCGCCGCCGTGCACGCCGCGGTCGGCGCTGCGGGCGTCGCGCTCGGCGTGTTCCTCGTGGCTCGCGGCAACCAACTGGCAGCGCGCGGCAAGAGCCTGGCTCCCTGCAGAACGACGATGCGGGCAGCGTATCTGGTCTACCTGGCAGGCGTCCTTCTCGGCATCGCGCTCTACGTGGTGACGTATGGCTAGAGCCCGGGATGTGCTGCTCGTCTTCCCGGGCCGGCAGCGGGCGCCGGACCCCCAGGTGCCGCTCCAGTTGCTGCACGTGGCGTCCGCGCTGGGCCGCGCGGGCTACCGGCCGCGAATAGCCGATCTGCGCCTCGGCGACTTCCACACCCTGCCTCTCGGCGACCCCGTGTTCGTCGGCATCACCGCGATGAGCGGTCCGCAGATCCGCTATGGCCTCGAGTTCGCCGGGCGAATCCGGGCGGAGCGGCCGACGACGCCGATCGTTTGGGGCGGCGTACACCCATCCCTTCTGCCCGAGCAGACGGCCGCGGACGCGCACGTCGACGTCGTTGTCCGCGGCGAGGGC
>JAJRAX010000154.1 GCA_028679775.1 Methanothrix sp.
GGTCGATGCTTGCATCAAAGTAGCCAACGGCTATGGTTTATGCGATGCTGTAGGCGTTTTACGCGGAACCTTATTTCTGGCTGTTGGGCCCATTTCTATGGACGAGCTGGTTGAGGAGACAGGATACAGCAAGTCCACAGTCAGCGCCAATATGAGCACTCTGGAAAGGCATGGCCTGGCCAAGAGGGTGATCATACCGGGAGACAAGAGATACTACTATGTTCCTGTTACCGAACCCGATTCACTGAAGAAGCAGGTGATAGCCAATGCTAGACAGGAGATGCAGGTCATCATCGCAGCCATGAATCGCACTGACGAGGATCTCAAGGCCTGCGTTCATAAGTCCCAGGCTGTACTGGATAGGATTGAAAAGGCCAGACGCATCTACCAACAGATGGACCTGCTCTTAGATCTGATTTCCCGGTACAATACTGAGGAATTGATCGCGTTATTGGACCATTGATAGCATTCGATGATCGCCCAATATATTGATTAGCAATAAAGATTCATATCCACTAAAAGTACAGGTAGTGATAATTCTTGGGCAGGGAGACAACTGCAAGCAGTGATCCGAAAATGAGGATTATGGAGATGCTGCGGCTGATAGATGATATGCAGGCGAGCGGCTGCGATGAAGAAAGTCTGCCTGAGTTCTTTGAGGGACTCAAAGAGAGGCTGCATGATCTGTCGAACTGCCTGACTGAACATTTCACTTCAAAGAACAGCACGATGGAGATCCTGAAGATGACCAAAGCAGTTGAGACCGCTCCAACGGCAATTGTGCTCACGGATCTCGATGGCAGGATTGAGTATGTCAATCCGAGCCTTTTGGAGAATTCTGGATTTAATGATATCTCCGAGGTGAGCGGGCGCTCGGTCTTCGATTTTACCAATGCAGAGGGTAAAAACAAGCTGCATGAAGAGATCATCCCAGCCCTTTACTCAGAGGGAAGCTGGAGGGGAGAGCTTCCTGTGGTGAAAAAAGACGGCCAATCCTACATGGCAGAGATGATATGCGCTCTGGTCAAAGACGATGACGATAACCCCCTCTATCTGCTGGCCAACTTCTACAACATCACAGACCGAAAGAACGCGGAAGAGGCTCTGCTTCTCGATGATTCACGGTTGGAAGCATTGCAGAGACTCAACCAGATGGATGAGGCATCCATCAAAGAAATTGCCGACTTTGCACTGGAGGCGGGTGTCAAGCTGACTGGCTCCAAGGTTGGTTACCTGGCCTTTGTCGATAGGGAGGAAAAGACTCTCATCATGTATTCCTGGTCCAAGAATGCCATGCAGGAGTGCAGCATTGAGCATAAACAGATCGTCTATCACCTGCAAGAGACAGGGCTCTGGGGAGAGGCCGTTCGGCAGAGAAAGGCAGTGATAACCAATGATTATGCATCCTGTCCAATTAAGAAAGGCGTACCATCAGGGCACGTTGATATTGTCCGCCATATGAATGTGCCGATCATTGACAAGGGAAAGATAGTGATTGTGGCAGGTCTCGGCAACAAGGAAACGGATTATGATGACTCCGATGCGCGCCAGCTAACCCTCCTCATGAGCGGCATGTGGAAGATCATCCAGCGAAGGGAGACTGAAGAGAAGCTGCAAAAGCGCGATCATCTCCTTCAAGGAGCCACTGAAGCCACCAACTATCTGCTCACCTCCGACCCCCAGGCAGTAGAAAAGGCCCTGGGCATTTTGGGTGAGACGGCCGATGTGGATAGGGTCCATATTCTGGCAAACAAAGAATTGCAGAGCAAGGAATGGCTGGAGAGCCTCTCTGTTCAGTGGTTTAGAAAACCCGCCGGTCCATTTTCTGAGAATACATGCTGGGAAGAGCTCTTTCCGGGCTGGAAAGAGGAACTGTCGCGCAGCAATCCCATTCAGGGCATAACATCCAAGCTCTTGCTTCCGGGAGCAAGAATGCTGCAGCACCAAAATGTCATCTCCATTCTGCTCCTGCCAATCTTCATCGAGGGCCGGTTTAATGCTACCATGTGCTTTGAAGACTGTCATACGGAGAGACAGTGGATCGATAGCGAGATAGCTGTGCTAAAGGCTGCTGCAGGAAGCATCGGTGAAGCCATTTTACGCAGACTTACCGAGAAGGCCCTCCAGGAGAGCCAAAGAGCCCTCTTAACATTGATGAGCAATCTGCCAGGCATGGCCTACCGCTGCAAGAACGATAGACTTTGGACCATGGAATTCGTAAGCAATGGCTGCCAGGAGCTTACGGGCTATATGGCTGAAGAGCTTGTGAACAATGCGAAGATCTCCTATGCAGATCTGATTCATCCCAATGACAAGGAATATGTCAGAAAGGAGATCCAAGAGGCTATTTCCGAGAGAAGACACTTCTGCCTGATGTACCGAATAAGATCGCGATTGGGCATCAAGTGGGTCTGGGAGCAAGGCCTCGGAATATTCCGACTGGATGGCTCGCTGCTGGCACTTGAGGGATTCATCAGCGACATCACAGAGAGGAAACTGACTGAAGAGGCCCTGAAGAGGACTCAGGAGGAGCTGGAAAAACGGGTGGCTGATAGGACGGCATGGCTGTTGAGGGCGAATGCCGCCCTGCAAGAGGAGATGGTCAAACATAAGAAGACGGAGATAGAGCTTCGTTCAGCTCAACAGGCAGCAGATGCTGCTCTGAAGGCCAAGGGCGAGTTTTTGGCAAATATGAGCCACGAGATAAGAACTCCCATGAACGCGGTCATCGGCCTGGCCGGGCTCTTGCTGCAGACTGATCTCTCAGCCGAGCAGCGTGATTTCGTGGAGACGATTCACAGCAGCGGCGATGCTCTGCTGGCAATAATCAATGATATCCTGGACTTCTCGAAGATCGATGAGGGCAAGATGAAGCTAGAACGACTGCCATTCGACCTGCGAGAGTGCATTGAGGCAACGCTTGGCCTTGTGGCCGCAAAGGCTGCGGAAAAGGGTCTCGACATATCTTATGCGATTGATGAAAAGATTGCTCCTACAGTTCTCGGGGACTCGGTTCGGCTGCGACAGGTCCTGGCCAACCTGCTCAGCAATGCAGTGAAATTTACAGATAAAGGCAGAATTGAGATTGTCGTCGTGCCTGGAGAGAGAGCAGATGAGATCCGTTTTTCCGTTAGCGATACAGGAATTGGCATCAGCCCGGCGGATATGAAGAAGCTCTTTGTCTCATTCAGCCAGGTTGATGCATCTACATCCAGAAAATACGGCGGAACCGGTTTGGGACTGGCCATAAGTAAGAGGCTGGTGGAACTGATGAACGGCAGGATCTGGGTAGAGAGCGAGATCAACCGGGGCTCGACGTTTCATTTCTCAGTCATGGCTCCACCGTTTTCTGGAGACGCTGCCAGGATGTGTCTGTCCGGCAAGAAGATCATGGCACTGCTCGATAACGAGGAGACGCTGAAGCTGCTGGCAGACTATGCTCGCAACTGGAAGATGCAGATATTTCCTGTGGTCTCTGCCTCCGAGGCACGGGAGCTAAGAGAGAACCAGTTTGATGCTGCGATATTGGATCTGGAGGTTCCTGGAGCCATGGATCTGGCAGAAGAATTGGAGGAGCATATCCCTGCCATCACCTTATCTCCCCCAGGTCGACCTCGAACAGGACGGAGAAATCTTGCCAAGCCACTTACCCCAGCAGGCATTTGCTTCGCTTTACAAGAGGCCTTCGTGCCGCAAAACCACAGGAAGATAGATGCGAATAAAGAAGAGGTAGAACCGCGCGATCTGAAGATATTGCTTGCGGAAGATAACCTGGTCAACCAGAAGGTGGCTCTGCTCATGTTGAAGAAGCTGGGATACGGAGCCGATGTGGTCTCCAATGGCCGAGAAGTCCTGAAGGCACTTGCCGATCGACCTTATGATGTGATACTGATGGATGTGCAGATGCCCGAGATGGACGGACTTGAGACCACCCGTGCCATTATGGATATGAAATTAGCTCACAGGCCTAAGATCCTGGCGTTGACTGCTTATGCCCTTGAGGGAGACCGGGAGAGATGTCTGCGGGCTGGAATGGATGGCTACATCTCAAAGCCGGTGCAACTGGATGAGCTGATGCATGCACTTTACGGAGTGCTCAACATCACGTAGCATCAGATTCATTTATTGCCAAAGCGATTTTCGTATAGATAAGACATCCATTGGAGGGCAGCATTTGACGAGCAATGTTTATTTTGCAGGAATCAGGGCGAGAACCCCGGAGGACAACAAGCAAAACAAGATCAAAAGGCTCTTTGATGCCGCCGGCTTGGCGCAGGTGATAACGAAGGGCGATCTTGTGGCCATCAAGATCCACTTCGGAGAGCATGGAAACGATTCGTATGTAAATCCAATTCTGGTCAGGCCCATATCCGAAAAGGTCCAATCGATTGGGGCAAAGCCATTTCTCACAGATACCAATACGCTGTACGGAGGAAGCCGGGCCAATGCAGTCGATCATCTGCAGACGGCGGAGGACCACGGCTTTTGCCGGACTGTGGCGGGAGCACCCGCGATCATAGCCGACGGCCTGCGAGGGGATTTCTACAGTGAGATCAACGTTCCAGGAAAGCATTTCCAGAGGGTCAAGATCGCAGGTGAGATCGCATTTGCGGATAGCATGATAGTGGTATCCCATTTCAAGGCCCATCTTCCAGCAGGATTCGGTGGAGCCATCAAGAACCTGGGGATGGGATGCGCATCACCGCTCGGCAAGGCTGAGCAGCACTCCACGAGGCCAATCTTCAATGCCGATCTCTGCAGCGGCTGCGGCACCTGCATGGACAACTGCCCGAATCATGCCATAACTGTGAGAAAGCAGATCACAGCAATAAATTACGACCTGTGTACTGGATGCGGCAAATGCCTGCGTCTCTGCCCCAGCCATGCCCTGGACTTCGACTGGTTTGTCGAGGTTCCGCCGTTCATGGAGAGGATGACCGAGTATGCCCTGGGAGCAGTGGCTGGAAAGGAGGGACGAGTGGGATTTTTCAACTTCTTGATAAATATCACCCCTGACTGCGATTGTGTTCCCTGGAGCGATGCATCCATTGTGCCGGACATAGGAATCCTGGCCTCGACGGACCCGGTGGCCATAGACCAGGCCAGCTACGATCTGGTCAACCGGCATACTGGTCTCGCCAACTCGGCTCTGCAAACGAATCACGAACAGGGAAGGGACAAGTTCCAGGGTGTATGGGAGAGTACTCATGGCAGCATCCAGATGGACTACGGCGAGAAGATTGGTCTCGGAAAGAAGGAGTACCGACTGATTGAGATTTGAGAGGGTGAGATACAATGAAGGTTGTGGCATTTAACGGCAGCCCTAGGAGAGATGGCAATACAGCCGCTCTGCTCGCCGCAGTCCTCCGGGAGCTGGAGGGCCAGGGAATTGAGACGGAACTTGTACATCTGAAGGGTCCTCTTTCCGGATGCATCGCCTGCAACAAGTGCTTTGAGAAGAAGAATGGCCGATGCTCTCTCGACAAGGACATGATTAACGAGTGCATCGAGAAGATGGCTGCAGCTGACGGCATCATCATAGGCTCGCCCACCCACTTTGCCGACCTCACTCCACAGACCAAGGCCCTCATCGATCGTGCGGGATTTGTGGCCAAGGCCAATAACGACATGTTCAAGCGCAAGGCAGGAGCGGCGGTGGTGGCTGTGCGCCGGGCCGGAGCAATCCATGTCTTCGACTCCATCAACCACCTATTCCTCATCAGCCAGATGATAATCGCAGGCTCCAGCTACTGGAACATCGGCATGGGCCTTCATGAAAGGGATGTGGAAAAGGATGCCGAAGGGTTGGAGACCATGAGGAGATTAGGACAGAATATGGGATGGCTTCTCAAAAAGATCAAGGAATAGTTGGGACTGAAGAATCAAAAACGAATCCGACATGGACCGGATCAACCTGGTTTCGCCTTTGAGCGCATCAAGGCCCTGCACACCTCCCCATCGGCCATATGCAGGCTGCTGCAGAGCTGTCCGCGCTCATCAGGAAATCCCGCAAATAGCGTGTTGATGTATGATCATGGAGTGATTTTTTTTCTTTCATCTGTTTGGCCTATTCGATCCAATGGTAGCCCGGATCCTTGATCCTATTGAAATTGCGTATGAGGGCTGCGGCATCCTTCCGACTGAAATTGGCCTCCATCATCCGGGAACAGACGAAACGCAAAGCAATCTTCTGCATCTTGACCTCGGTACAGTCATCTGGTTTTGAGATCAGCCCAAATAACTCAAATAGATGCTCTCTTTCATTCATATGTGCGCTTTTGCCCCACTTTCCAAACATCTCTGCAGCTTGATCCAGCAAATCCTGATTAAAGGTCTCAGGGAGAATGAATCCTTCGAACTGCTGCATGAACTCCTCTCTTCTCAAAATGATCGCCCTCTTTGCCCAAGCCATGTAGTGGGCTTTATCTTCCACTAAAATAGTTTAAAGCTGAAAATTGATAAATGTATCTCCAGGCTGAAACGAAATAGAAAACAATTGAGACCCAAAAAAAGATAAATTAAAAATATTTAGATATACACTGCAGTTCCCGGCTCCACATTGATTATCTTTGTGACGCCTCTGGCGAAGTACATGCTCTTCGGATAATTGAACTGACCATCATAAACCCTGATATTATGGTTCTGGTTTCCGACAACTGAAAAGCTGAATTTTCCATCAAGAGCATCGCCATTGGTACCTTCTACGCCGATCAAGACATCATCCAAGTAAACCTGATAGCCCCTCATTCCCTGGGACTGAATGGTCACAGGTGTGTCACCTGATGCGACCACCTGAGTGGGAAGGGACGTGCCGTAGCTTTGAACCTTTGTGGATGCGCTGGTGGTCGTCTGGCCAAATCCTGTTGCGGTTGTCTGGGTATAGCCACCGGTCACAGTACCGGTCTGACCGTAGGCGGGTGGCATACTGCTTGTGGACGCGCCATTGACGGCAGTCGATTGGACGGTTGGCGCCTGGCTGATCACATCCACGATGACGGCGTCGCTCGGCTGATTATTGAGCACGAACAGAAGAACGTGCCTGCCGACTTTATCTGCCAGGAAGTTCATGCTGTTGTAGCCTGCATAGAAATTAACGCGCTTGCTGGTTATGCTCTGGGCGTCAGTCTGGAGAATCTCGTAATAATCGGCCTGTCCGCCCGTCGGGACGAAGGCTATGAACTGCATGCCTGTTCCAGCCGGAACTATAGCGTACTGAGACCAGTCCTGGCTCTTTTGAATCCACAGCTCGTTGCCCCTAGTGGACGCCATTGCTGACTGGTACTGAGTGTATGTAATCTCCTGGCCGCTGCCGAAGTAGATCCTGGTGGGCAGATTGTGTGTGACATCGAACTTCACTGGAGTAAATCCGCCAACTATCGGCAGGCTGTTATCGATATAAAACTCGGAGAGGAAAGAATAAGCGCTGCTGGTGTTCTCGAACTGGGGGCCGTACCACTCCCCAGAAAGCTCAGTGCTGAGGCCTCCAATGCCAAAGAGGCTATTGACGTATTCCTGGCTGAAGCCCGCGCCATTTAAGCTGAGGGACTGCTGCAGAGAACCGATCTCCGTTTCTAATGCGACCGCAGCTCCAGTTGCCGCAACTATGGCCAGGAGACAAATGCATAAACAATTAAATCTCAAATATTGCACCTCACTGGATTGCTACTCCAGCATTGTATTATTTAGCTTTTAGTCTCTGATGAGGGTCATCTGAAGCTCATGGAAGCTTCAATAGGTTGCCTCGATGCTCCATCCGTTCAGCTTGCCTACCTCCCTTCTTGCCAGATCCCTGATCGTGAGCGTCCATCTTCCCTTTAACGATTGGCCAAGCAAAGCGGCAAGTGAGGCCTTTGATTGAGAATCGTAGCTATTTTGCAGGTTTTTTTTCCCAATGCCGGTGCGATTGTGCAGAACTGCCTTTTTTCCGCTCGGAGAGATGAGATCCACCCTCAGGTTAGAGATATTTTCGTGGGTTATGTCCACATCTACCACCAGCCTCTTTGCCTTGCCCACCTGGTCTATGGAAATGAAGTCTTCGATCCCCTTAGAATTGCTGTCAGGAATGTCCTGTCCTGAGCGCGACGATGTTCGGAACGCATGGTCTGCCACCCCCCTGCCGATCACAAAGGTAATGACCCGACCAGGCTCTCCAATATTTGATATCATCAGCCCTGAGTCCGAGCCGTCCCACAAGACCGAGGTGGGCCTGGTATCATGGCTGAGAGCGATGGCTTGCACCCGCTGGTAGAGATCCGTCTCGTCCCCCAGGCTGCGATTGGTCTCCAGGTCCAGGCTGCCGTCTGCCTGAAGGAGACCGCACTGGTAATGCCTGCTGGCCGTTCCCCCTTGCCACTCATTTGAGCCCAATGAATCGCAGTGATAGACGGCCAGGCCGCTTGCTGGAATGGAGGCATCCAGGTCAACTCCAAAGCGGTTCTCTATCAGGAAGTACTCATTGATCTTATCCGTCTCGTAGATCATGACGGTTCCATAATCCCCATGAACAGCTTGATACTCTCCGGGTTGGTTGAGGCGAACGACTCGGTCGCACCATCCCACGAGGTTTCTCAAGAACGCACACACAGGAGCAGGAGTCCGCCCTTCATCGTTGTGGTTTCCGGCGCTCATCAGACAGAATGCTCCAAGCCCCGCGCTCTTCTCGAAGTCGCCATCTCGATTGCCGTAGTCGTACAGATCAGGCCATCGGCAGAGCATATGCCCGCTCTCGTGGCAGAAGGTTCCGATGGAGAGGTCTTCTTTGCTTTTTCCCATGCTTGACAGAATATAAAAATAGGTCTTGATGCCATTGTAATTGAGTTCCAGAAAATTATTGTGTGGCCACAACATTCCCTGATATTGGGTCTGGCCCGAGTAAAGAAAGCTCATGGCATCGACTACACCCGCGCCCTGTGAGTCGAATTCCCCTAAATCGAGGCCGTCCTTTACTGCCAGGTCGAGAGCCTCTTTGACCAGAAGGTTCTCTGTGTAATACTGCCGATTGCGGTTTAAGGTTACCGGCCCCACTACCTTGTTGGAGTAGTCCAGTTTGCCGCGAGACATCAGCCGAAAGTACTCCCTGACTGAACAAAAGTTTCCGTCCTCATGATAATCGAGGCCATTGAGAAAGCGATCAACATCCTCCCTCGTAGCACCGCTCGCTACGTCCTTGAACTGGACAAGCACTGCCAGACCTCGAATTTCGCCTTCAGAGACCCTCCGGCCATCTAAAAGCCCTTTCACAGATCCGAAGGTCCTGAGATTGAGGCTCGGTTTGAAGGCTGAGGCAGGAGGGTTCATCATGGAATATCTCGCCTCAAACTTGCGGTTTCTGACATCTTCGGATTCTTTGAAGTGCCGGGCGACTCCATTCGGAGGACTTTGGGATAAGGCCACGCCGCTGGAGATGAACTCGCCTGAGATCAGTTGAGCATAGCAGTAAAGCCCTTGGTCCTGGTCATATACCACGGTGTAGCCCGACATGCTCTCGTATCGGGAATAGAACTCATCGCCGTAGACTCTGAGCTGCACCTCAGGGCCTTTATCCTGAGAGAATTTTAAAAACTCCCCAAATATCGAACTCATGACATATCAGACCAAAGATCAATTTCTACCACAACGCGATGCTATGGCCCAAGTTATTCTCCGCTAACTATATATATATTTCACCGAAGACGCAAAGCTGCTGAGCGTGTACTGCTAAAACGGTAGAAGGTAAAATGGCGGACGGGGAGAAGAACGCGCGTCAAAAGGCTATTTCTTGCACACACCCTTCTCCATGGCCTCTTTTGCCAGACGGATGGCGCACAGCTCTGAACACATGGTGCAAGTGTCCGTCTCCACACCTCTCCTGTGACGAATTTGCTTTGCTCTTGCCGGATTTATGGCAGCCTGAAACTGCCCCTCCCAGTCCAGGTCAGCCCTGGCACGTGCCATCTTCAAATCCCAGGATCGGGCCCTATCACTCACACCAGGTCGGGTGAGGTCTGCAGCGTGGGCGGCTATGCGTGTGACGTAGGTGCCCTCAATCACATCCTCTTTGGTGGGCAGGTCCAGGTGCTCGGAGGGCGTTGTGGCGCAGAGGAAGTCTGCTCCTGCCATGCCGGCAATCACTCCACCCATGGCAGCGGTAATGTGGTCGTATCCAGGGGCAATGTCTGTCACAAGCGGCCCCAGAAGATAGAGAGGAGCCCCGTCTGTCAGGTACTTCATGGCCTTGACGCTGGTCTTTATCTCGTTTGCGGGCACATGTCCCGGTCCCTCGACCATTGCCTGAACTCCTGCGGCACGGGCCCTCTTGACCAACTCGCCAAGCATTATGAACTCCATGTACTTGGCCCGGTCTGAGGCATCCTCGATGCAACCAGGCCGCAGTCCGTCGCCTAGAGATAGAGTCAGATCATGCTCCTTGGCAATCTCCAGAAGGTAATCATACTCTGAGTAGTAGGGGTTGTCCTCGCCAGTCTCGCTGATATACTTCATCGTCAGAGAGCCCCCGCGGCTGACCACGCCCATTATCCGCGGATCGTTTCCCAGCCTCTCCAGAGTGTTCTTGTTCACGCCCACATGGACTGTCACGAAGTCCACTCCGTCTTTGGCATGTTTTTCCAGGGCATTGAATAGCCCCTGGCTGGTCAACTCCTTCCTGACGGCTGCATTGTAAATGGGGACTGACCCCACTGGAACCCTTACAGCCTCCAGGATCTTACGGCGCATGCAATCCAGGTCTCCGCCGGTTGACAGATCCATCACCGCATCCGCTCCGGCTGCTACTGCCGCGAGAGCCTTTTCCACCTCATCATCTGGAGAGTTAAGGTTCTGCGATGTGCCCACATTTACGTTCACCTTGGTGGACAGCATCTCACCTATCCCGGTAGCTGTATTTCGGCCCTCTCGACGGATATTTCTCGGCAGCACTGCCCGTCCTGTCGCCACCAGACGGGCCAGACTCGCCGGTTCTATTCCCTCGTGCCTGGCCACGGCCTCAATCTCAGGGGACACGCGCCCATTTCTTGCCTCTTCTATCAGCGTCATCGATACCAACTAATATATTGTAAGAGCTGCTTTCGTCTCGCTGGTGTTTATCTCATGGTCGAAGTGCATAAGGTTAGCGGTGCAGCCTTTGATGGCAATGTCTACTTGGTCCTAGACAAAAAACCAATTTTGGTAGACGCTGGCATGATGGCAGGACCCACCCTAAAGAACATCAAGAAATATATCGATCCAGCCAAGATCGAGATGATAGTCCTCACTCACTGCCACCACGACCACTCAGGGGCAGCGCCGGCACTCAAAGAGGCCACGGGAGCACGTCTCTTATTGAGCGAGAAAGAGGTGGGAGCTGTAGGCGATGAACTGGCGTCGGTATCCTACCTATTCGGCCAGCAGGCTGCTGTGTATGAGGTGGATGAGACGCTAAAGGAAGGCACGGTCCTGGATATTGGAGACTGGAAGCTTGAGGTCCTGGAGACGCCAGGGCACTCTCAGGGAAGCCTCTGCCTCTACGAGAGACAAGAGAAGGTGCTCTTCTCAGGAGACACGGTCTTTCCGGATGGAAACATCGGCAGAACTGACATGTACGGTGGCAGCACTCCTGAACTTGTCGAGTCCATAACAAGACTCACAGGACTGGATGTAAAGACCATGTATCCGGGGCACATGGAGACCACAAGCCGCGACGTCAACCGCCAGATTCAGATGAGCCTTAGATTCGCCAAGAGCGTGTAAGAATTACCGGGATTCTCCTTGTTATTTGCGGTTCTATGTTTTTTTCCGCAATATCGTTGAAAATAACATAGAACTACTTCGTTATCGACGGTAATATGGGGTCCGTTGAGAAAAGGATTTAGGTAGTATTGAAGATGTGACACTACCAAGCAAAAAGTGAGCTGGTCGGTGCGGGCGTCATGCATGGCTTCGTTGGGATGGGATACCTGCTTAGAGACTGGAAGGGTCTGTCACCTAGCTATCGTCTGTATGTGGCGACCGTGTAGAGACAGCCTGCAGGAGGATTAAGAGGTCCTATGCGAAAGTACATGATACAAAAAGTAACAAATCCGCAATCACTTTGGGCAAGCATTCGGCAGATAGTCATCGAAACATATTTCAAGCAGATCAATCACAAAATGATGAAGAGGATAACATGAGCCGCAGCTACAGCAGAAAGGATATTGAGCTTCTATGGGGCCTAGCTGCTGCACGCTGTTCTTACCCAAATTGCCGCATTGAGTGTGTGGTCCCAGGGAATGATTTGGACAAAACCGCGATGATTGGCAAAATAGCTCACATAGTTGCTCATAGCGAAAACGGACCTCGCGGGGACCCAAGTTATCCTAATGAATCCATAAACTCATATGATAATTTAATATTGCTTTGTTCAAACCACCATGATATGGTTGATGCACAATTTAATACTTTTACCGTGCATGATCTTCGCCAATGGAAAACCGATCACGAAACATGGGTCCGCACGAAATTGACCAACGAGATGCCATTCGTGGGCTTTGCTGAATTAGAGATAGTATCGAAAGCTATTCTTTCAAGGCCCTCAGAACCCAGCGTAGCTTTTAGGCTTACTGACCCGAAACAAAAGATGATACGAAATCATCTTACGGACAAGATTCTTCACTACGTCCAAATCGGCTCATCTAAAGCAAAAGAAGTAGAGATGTTTGTCCAAAATATGTCAATGCTCGACCCTAAATTTCCGGAACGCCTGATAGCTGGGTTTGCCGCGAAATATTCGGATCTTCGCGAAGAAGGATTAGATGGTGATGCATTGTTCGAAACACTTCACGGATTTTCTAGTGGTGGTAGCCATGAATTCTTGAAGCAGGCTGCTGGATTGGCTATCCTTATCTATCTTTTCGAGAAATGTGAGGTGTTCGAACCATGATACTTCCTACAAAACACATTTCTCCTAGAAATTCGCTCATTGGAGTCGGTGCTATCATTCTTAGGCATCTTCAAGGAGCGCAGACTATTACACGTCTCTGGGGGTCTGTATCTGACTGCCCAGAGATCGTAACCTTCGAACGATTTGTCCTAGCACTTGACCTCTTATACGCAATCGGTGCTGTCGAGATGAGAGAGGGGCTGCTACAAAAAACCGGACTAAATGCAAAGTAACAGAGGATTAGACTATGATAACTGCGGTGCGATCTAACAAAGCATCCTTTAAGGAGGTCAGCCTCACACCAGGATTCAACGTCGTGATAGCGGATCGCACGAAGGATTCAAAAGAAAAAGATACCCGCAATGGACTTGGTAAATCGACCCTTATCGAGATCATTCAGTTCTGTCTTGGAAGCGATGCCAAAAAGTCTGGTCTAATAAAAAAACCACTTGCGAGCTGGAGCTTTACGCTCGATCTTCAAATTCAGGACGAACCGTTCTCATTCACGAGAAGTATTGATATGCCCAATAGAGTGTTGATCGAGGGTGATGTATCTGCATGGCCAATCAAGCCGCTCAAGAACAGGAAGACAAAGTCTCTCGATATGACAGTTCGCGATTTCAATGAAGTCTTAGGCTATTTAATGTTTGGATTCAGATCTCATGAAGAGGTAGCAACCCATAAACCAGGATTTAGGGGGCTAATATCATATTTTATAAGAAGGGGGCGTGATGCTTACTCTACACCTTTCGAATATTATCGGAAGCAAGCAGAAGTAGATAAGCAAGTATTGAATGCCTTCTTGCTCGGGCTTGAATGGAGATATGCGAGTGAATGGCAAGATCTCAGAGACAAGGAGAAGCTGTTGACCAATCTCAAGAGAACTGCTAATAGTGGGCTTTTTAGAGATATTCTTGGTTCTATGGGTGAACTCAAAGCTAAGCGAGTAAGACTTGAGGCTAGTTTACGCCGAGAGGAGGAACAACTCAGAAGTTTTCACGTTCATCCCCAATACCAAGAGATAGAAAATCGTTGCAATGAGCTTACTAGTGAGATACATAGGATAGAAAACGAGAATGTAACAGATGCTAATTTATTAGGATATTATAATCAAAGCATACAGCAAGAACATCCGCCGAGCTCGGAAGACATTTTAATGCTTTACGAGCAGGCTAAGGTGGCCCTTCCCGACATGGTCAAGAAAAGGTTCGAAAAAGTACAGGAATTCCACCAAAAGCTCATCGAGAATAGACGTAGATTCCTCGAATCCGAGATAGACCGCATAGAACAAGTCATTCGATCACGGAGGGAAGTAATTAAAAATAAAAGTGATGAACGAGCGGGATTAATGGAAATTCTGAAGACACATGGAGCTCTTGAAGAATATATGCATCTTCAGAAACTTCACTATGAGACCGTCTCACAGCTTAAGGAAATTGAACAAAGAATAAGAGATCTCAAAAAGATTGAGCAAGAAACAAGCGAATTAGCTATCGAACAAGTATTGCTTTTACAGCGAGCAAGAAACGATCTGGAGCAGAGGAAGGCTCAAACAAACAGTGCCATTGATCTTTTTAATACCAACTCAGAAGCCCTCTACGAAGCACCTGGGAATCTCGTTATCAACATTCGACCTCCTACAGGGTACCAATTTAATGTGGAGATTGAACGGTCTGGCAGCCAGGGCGTAGGCAGTATGAAGATATTTTGTTATGACATTATGCTTGCTCAATTATGGGCAGACAAACCGAGATCGCCAGGTTTCCTTGTTCATGATAGCACAATTTTTGACGGTGTAGATGAGCGACAAAGGGCTTTAGCTCTGCAACTGGCAGAAAGAGAATCACGGGAACGCGGCTTCCAATACCTTTGCACCCTGAATTCAGATATGATCCCGTGGCATCAGTTCTCTTCTGGATTCGACTTGAATAGATTCGTCAGACTCAGACTAACCGATGCTACGGATCATGGCGGTCTGCTTAGCATCAGGTTCTGAATGCCTTCGACGATACGATCCCGTCGCAGCTTCACACGAAAACCCTTTAATAGAAGCCGAAATAAGGCGCGGCCCGGGCCAGCGCTAGACCTAGGCCCCGATGCAAAGAGCGTCCTCTGAGGTACACCTTTTATATCTTCGAATGAGAGTTATTTCTATGGAAGTCTGGCACATAATCGTAATCTGCATTCTCATGGTCCCCATCTTTCTGATCGCCAACTACATCATAGTTAAAAAAGCGGCTAGCGAGAGAAGAATGCGCGACGATAAGCTGGAGAGAGCGGTGGCAGCGAGCGTGGCTGAAACCTATTCTAAAAAGGGTCTCGCCCGTGAGAGCTGGCCCAAGTACAAAGCTGCCAGGAAGAGGAAAAAGATGTGAGACACAAATTTGAATACCTGGAGCACACTGCCGACGTCATGTTTCGCGCGTACGGAAGTACGCAAGAAGAGATGCTCAGCCATGCCGCTTCTGCGCTCTTTAAAACCATGGTAGATCCGGAAACGATTGCCGCCAGGGAGAGCTGGACCGTGGAGATAGAGGCCCCGGATCTCGAGAGCCTCGCCTACCAATGGCTCTCCGAGATCGTCTTTCTCTTCGAGACGGAGTCTGCGGTCTTCTCGACCTTCATAGTTCGGCTCACTCAAGTCGGAGCTATGCCGGACGAAACTATAAAGCTTCATGCTGAAATCGGAGGCGAACGGATTGATCTAAATAGACACGCCTTCGGAACAGAGGTCAAGGCCGTCACAAGGCACAAATTCGGCATCAAGAAGAATGACCTCTGGTGCATTCAGGTTGTTTTGGACGTGTGATAATGGACGATATCAGCAAGAATCTGAAGAAAATCGACGATAATACTTACGAGGTGCCCATAGGCTACCGGCCCGGTATGCGCGTGCCTGGAAGAATCTTCGTCTCCTCATCTCTGCGAGAGATGGTGGAGCCTGGCACAATCGATCAGGTAGCCAACGTCGCCACCCTTCCAGGCATTGTCAAGTACTCAATGGCCATGCCCGACGCCCACCTGGGATACGGCTTTCCCATCGGCGGAGTGGCCGCCTTCCGCGAGGAGGATGGCATCATCAGTCCCGGAGGAGTTGGCTTTGACATCAACTGCGGCGTGAGGCTTTTGCGTTCAGACCTTGAGGCCGGGGCAGTTCAACCCAGAATCAACCTGCTGCTCGATGCGCTCTTTCAGGCAGTCCCATCGGGTCTTGGTGCCACCGGCAGGCTTCATGCCACCGATGCTCAGCTCACCGAGGCATTCCTCTCCGGAGCCAAATGGGCTGTGGAGGAGGGTTACGGCTTTGAGGCCGACCTCACCCACTGCGAGGAGAGCGGACACATGGCAGGAGCCGACCCGGCTCAGGTGAGCGTAAAGGCACGCAAGCGAGGCCGACCTCAGTTGGGGACGCTCGGGAGCGGCAACCACTTCCTGGAGATCCAGAGGGTTGAAGAGATCTATGACGAGGCTGTGGCCAAAAAATTCGGCCTTTTCAAGGGCCAGATTACGATTATGATCCACTGCGGATCGCGCGGAGCCGGTCATCAGATCTGCACGGATCACCTGGATGTCCTATCGAGAGCCGTGAAAAAGTACAACATCGCCATTCCCGACAAGCAACTGGCCTGCGCGCCGCTGGGCTCACCGGAGGCCAACCATTACTTCGGGGGCATGGTCTGTGCTGCCAACTACGCCTGGGCCAACCGGCATATCATCGCCCACTGGACACGAGAGGTCTTCGAGAAATACCTTCCAGGTTCAAAGCTCGACTTGGTCTACGACGTGGCCCATAACGTGGCCAAGATCGAGGAGCACGAGGTTGACGGCAAAAAAGAGCGGCTCTATGTGCATCGCAAAGGAGCAACGCGGGCCTTCGGACCGAGCAGAAGAGAAGTGCCGGACGCCTACCGGGCTGTAGGCCAGCCGGTGATAATACCTGGCAGCATGGGCACATCCTCTTTCGTCCTATGCGGCTGCGACCGTTCTTCCGAGCTGACATTCGGTTCCGCCTGTCACGGCGCGGGCCGGATCATGAGCCGAAGCCAGGCCATCAAGCAGTTCAAGGGAACGGATGTCAAGAGCGCCCTGAACATGCTAGGCATAGTGGTCAAGGCCACCAGTCCAGGAATGCTGGCGGAAGAGGCCCCGCAGGTCTACAAGCCCTCCGGAGATGTGGTGGATGTGGTGCATAATCTGGGGATAGCCACAAAGGTAGCCAGGATGGTTCCTCTGGGTGTCTCGAAGGGATAAGAGAGGAAAAGGATTTCTTGAAGTAGAGCGTATATGATCAGGGGTGATCTCGATCTCGACAGTAGGAATAGACGGGGATTTTCTGTACGGGATTAACATAGCCGGGGCGAATGAATATCTCCTGGCGATCCAGGCAATCATTGTCCTCTATTTGATCTTCATCGCCGTATGGATGATCTATCCACGATTCCAATGTGGACAATGAGATGAATCTGAGGGTCGTCCTAGTGGAGCCGCTTTACGACGGCAACGTGGGATCTGTCGCACGGGCCATGAAGAACTTCGGATTTCGCGATCTGGCGCTTGTCAATCCCTGCAAGATCGAGGATTTCGGCCTGGCCATGGCATCTCACGCGAGAGATATCCTGCAAATGTCACGCACCTTTGGAAGCCTCCCGCAAGCCCTGCAGGGATGCGATCTGGTTGTGGGCACCACTGGCAAGAGGCTGGACGAGGCCCAGCACCATCTGCGCCTGCATCTTCGTGTGCCCTGTTTTACCCCAGAAGAGCTCGGACGGAAGCTCTACGGAAAAGATGGCACCGTGGCGCTG
The DNA here is from genome assembly GCA_028679775.1 of Methanothrix sp. Classification (GTDB taxonomy): domain Archaea; phylum Halobacteriota; class Methanosarcinia; order Methanotrichales; family Methanotrichaceae; genus Methanothrix. The sequence continues at coordinate 17,695 of JAJRAX010000154.1, forward strand.
CTCTTAGGCAGAGAGGACTGCGGCCTGAATTCGGAGGAGCTGGCGCTCTGCGACATCCTGGTATCCATTTCAACCAAGAGCGAGTACCCGGTCATGAACCTCTCCCATTCAGCGGCTATTCTGTTTTATGAGCTGTCCCAATTAGAGGATGAAGAGGGCGACAACGTGGAGATGGCCCACGGCGATAGCCTCTCTCTCCTGCAAGACCGTACCCGGTCGCTTCTGGACGAGGTGAGCTACCCACTGCACAAGGTCGATTTCACTCTGCTCATGCTGCGACGGATCCTGGGCCGGGCCGAGCTGACTGAAAGAGAGGCACGAACGCTCCTGGGCCTGATAAAGAGAATCCGCTGGAGGATTGCGGGCTGTGAAAAGCCGGAAAGTCCAGAACGAAGATGATGAATGAAAAAGAATGCGACAAAAACAATTTTTATCGTCTGCAGCATCTGCCTGCCGATCCATCAAGGGTCTTGGCGGTCTTCATGGCAGCCATGGCCTCCTTATTCCGGCCCATGCACTGCATAGTAAGAGCCATGTTATACCAGGCCCCGGCAAAATAGGGGTCCGCAGCAATTGCCGCCTCAAAGTAGCCTAATGCCTCCGGATATTTCTTCTGCTGGGCCAGCACCATGCCCTTGTTGCTCAAGGCATGCTTATGCTGAGCAGAGAGCTTGATGACCTCATCAAAACAATTCAGGGCAGGCTCAAACCGACCCATGCTAGCCAGCGCGAGCCCCTCGTTGTTCCAGGCATCAACCAAGCTCCGATCGATCTTTAGCGCCTGCTCGTATGCCTTAATGGCCTCGTCCAATAGCCCGCTATTGCACAGCTCATTTCCTTTCTCCAGCCAATAAGCTGCAGATTGAGCCTCCCCGGATGACGGAATCATAAGAATGGACAGCGCTTGATTTAGTGAGGGCATAGACCTAGACAGACTTTTCATAGCAAAAAGGTTTTGGGAAAAGATGCGGAGAACTACAGGCACAACCCCTTATTCCTGCCTCTTCGCCCTCTTGAAAGCGTCCTCAACGGCATCTCGGATGATGTAGCCGCCCTTGTGCAGGACCGTGTCCCCTAGCTCGAAATCTCGTTCCATCGATCCGGTGCAGGGGTAGGCATGATGCGCCTCAGAGATCCTCTCCCTGATGTCTGGCTGGTCCGGCTCAAGGCCAAGGAGACGCTTGGCCACGAACCATGTGGAGCCACATGGTGCCGACCTGACAACGTTCGCAGCCAAGATGTAGTCCTTGCCCTCCCGGCTCTTTTGGACGGTTACGTCGATCAGAGGGTCCCCGATTCCCGCTTCGGTGAGAAACTTATAGATGTTCGGCTTGGAGGGATCCGGGCGAAGTGCGCAGAATGGCTTGGCAAAGGCCGCCTCCATCCCAAGCTCAGCAGCCTTTTCCTCAAGTTGCTTTCTCTGGCCGAGCGGCAGCTCACGAGGCGACTCTGAGCCACCTACAATGCCCTTAATCCCGGCCTCCTTCAGCTTGGGCAGCATCCCGAAGAGGATGTCGGGATGGACGTTAATGACCAGGGCGATGTCTGCCTCAGGAATATTCTGGGGCAAGAGCGGTTCGACATCCTCGATGAAGTCGCCCAATGATGCGGGGTCCGGCATCTCCACCAAAGAGACGATGTTCTCGGCATAGCCTGGCCGGACGTTTCTGCATTGGGTGCAGCCCTCGCCACAGGAGATGCAGAAGCCCGAATAGTTGACGAGGTTGCCCACAACCCGCGCACCAAATTCGCCATTGTAGAATGCCACCAGTTTCAAGATGTCACCACACTTGCAATAGACAATTATGTAATATTAGCCGCTGGACAAATAACGTTTTGTGTTCACACATAGGAGATAACGAGGAGCCGAAAAAATTGACCGGCATCGTCAGGCAGTCACTGCCTGGTCGATGTCGTTCAGCCTGCGCGCGGCATAGAGCAGGGCCGCAAAGCCCAGACTCATGGAAATCACACAGATAAGGCCTCCCACCATCGGCAGATGGGTGAGCACATTGAGGACTATAAACCCGATCACAAAGCAGGCCAGATCCCCCTGCTTGATCTTGGTCTGCTCGTTGATCCATTTGCCGAGAGAAAAGGAGACGAAGGTTCCGCTCAGCATGAAGGCCGCGATAATGAGAAGAGTTGAGAGCATAGCAATGGGCAGGCCCACAACAGTTGCAGCCACCAGCAAAATTGCAATGAATGAGGCTATGATCATGACGAATCCCAAAAGAATCTTGACAAGAGTCGAGCTTCTCACCTCGCCGTCTACCGTCCGGAAGATGCCCGGCAGGTACCGCACAAGGATCAATCCCAGAATGAAATAGCCCAATATGGATAACAGGCTGAATATTCCGTAGCCCGTCTCGAAGTCCTTGCTGTCCTTTGGCTGCTCCTCCACTTTATGGAATTTTACTGAAGACGCAAAGCCAGTATTGTTGAATTGGTTGGCGCTAACTGTGAGAGTTCCGTTGACCCGTCCAGCGTTGACCACCTGGCCGCCGGCGATGAGGGCATCTCTATGAACAGTGTTGCCGGGAAGTATGTTGACCTGGCCGCCTGCTGCCACCAGGTTCGTGCCGATGTTGCCGTCAATGCGAACATTGCCACCGATGACTACCACCTTTCCTCCGACATCGGAGTTGACATCGACCTGGCCGCCGGCAACTATGACATCACCCTTGACAGGGGCATTGATGCTCACTGTGCCGCCGGCAACTATTGCTGAGTCCACCGGGGCGTTGATAATCACTGTGTCTCCGCCTGCAATTACATCGTCTGCTATTGCCGTGTCTATGGAGATTGTCTCTGCCGAAAAAGGCTGTATAGCAAGTCCAGTCGAAGAGAGCA
>JAJRAX010000155.1 GCA_028679775.1 Methanothrix sp.
CCAAGCGACACGACCTGGGCCCCCGCGCCCTCTATCAGGCCCTCCTCATCAGCAGTCATGCCGGTATGGTCACCCAGGATGAAGGCCAACTCGCCATCAAGTTCCCTGAAGGCCTGCCCCCCAATGTCCGCGCCGTCCTCTCGCAGATAGGTCAGCCTTGCGTCTTTCAGATCTGCCAGCAGTTCGGATAGACCTCCCAGGCGCACGAAGATGCCTGAAGTGGACATGGCCCACTGGGGAGTAGCCGGAACAGCCAGGGCCTTTTTAAGTAACGCAGCAGTTGTGCGCTCATCAGGATTGAGGTGACGCAGGGTCTCGCCCTTGAGTTGAATTGTCTTGGCTGCCTCTCCGCCTAAAAGCACAAGATAGACGCAGACGTCCTTTCGAATGCCGTGAGAGAGCACAAATGCAGCGGTGACTGACCTGCAGAGGATATCCAGCCTGCCGGAGGTACCAGGAATGTCCTCTAAAGAGAAATTGGGAGAGGTGGTCGCCTTGTGGCCTACGATTATGAAAGTGCGCATGAGTCGCTAGACGAGCACACGAATACAAACCTCTTTCGGAGGGACTGACTCTAGCCGATCTGACCCTCGCGGATCTGCTTAAGCTGACGCTTAAGCTTATTAGGAATTATAACGTTTAATAATTGGAGTTAATCTCGATTAGGAGGAGACGATCATGAGAGACAATTGCTTAAGCATTATTCTTTGCACTCTGGCCTTAATCTCGATCTTGGTTCATTCCGCACAGGGTGGAGAGGTAAGCATCAAGAGCCTTCAATATCCTGCTTCCCCGGAGACACTCACTGTGGGAGAGCGTGTGCCCATTGTGGTCAGCATTAAATACGCCAACATGGCGGAATCGACGTTAAGCCTGCACCTCGCCTATGCGGATTACCCACCCCGCTTTCAAAGCGGCGGAGAGGTTACCGTCTCGGGCAGCGGAACCGTTCTGTTCCCGCCAGCAGAGATCATGGTTCCTGCCAGCTATTCCATTCCATCGGGATGGCCGGAGTACATAAACGAGTGGCATCTCAAGGCGGAAATATGGAAAGGAGATCAGCTTGTCGCCGGCAGGGCCTTCACGCTGCTGGTTGAAAACCCGGAGTACAAGCCTGTTGTGGAGATTGGCAATATCGAATATGTCATCCCTCCAGACACGATAGCTGTAGGCGAAGAGAGTCTGGTTAAGGTGCATACTGTCTACTCCAACCTGGTCGCAGGAACCAAGATTGAAGCAACGCTGCGTGACCAGTCAGGCATCATTGCCTCACGGCTGAGCCGGGCCCTTTCGGGAAGCGGCGAGCTGACCTTCAGCATGACGGTAACGCCCAGGAGAGCAGGAGCATGGCTCATAGAAGCCGCCCTGGGGACAGTCGCGGGCTCAATGCTTGTGGGAGACAAGAAGAACTTCCAGATCAATGTGGTTTCAGGATGATCGGATTGAAAACGATTATCATATTAGAGAGGTGTTACAGGAGTAAGGATGATTTCATGCCCAGGGCAAAAAATTTGAAAGAGGCTTACAGTGACTTCCTCCCAATGCCCCTGAAGGAGATGGGTCTTCTCTACCCCTTTACCCCAACGTTATAGACGCAGCGAAGGGATAACTCTCTGGAACATGAGCTTAGCTCTGGATCAACTCGGCAACAGAACGCAGGCGATCGAATGCGCCAGAGCCGCCCTCAAGATTCAGGAAGATATCGAAGACCTCCATGCAGAAAAGACAAAGCGAAAGCTGCAAGAATGGGATCAACAGAACCAGAGCCAATGAAACCCGAAAACAAGGCACTCATCAAAGCCCTCCTGGAGAAGAGCGCCTCCCTGCAGGAGGATATCTTCGACGACACCGAGCAAATGCTTGGCACAGTTCCCTTCATCCTGCGAGTCATGGCCCGCCGCCCGGAGTTCATGATCTTCTCTGCCCTCAAGGATTTCTATGCGCTGCGGCCCAAAAGCCTGGACGCCAGGACCGCAGAGCTATTGGCCGTGGCTGCTGCGGCAGGGGCTGGGGCAGACAAGTGCCTCAAGGTGCACATGAACGCAGCGAGCCGGGCGGGGGCAAGCGAGGATGAGATCATGGATGCGGTCCTCATCGCTGCCCTCATCGGCCAGACAAAGGTGCTGGCTTCGGCCTTGCGGACGTTTCAGGAGTTTGAGGAAAAGGCAAAGGAGAAGCAGGCTTAGAGTGAGGCCCGGCACCTTTATGCTTCTGTCAAAAAAAAGTGATTTTATTCTGTGGCGATTATTACCGCGCTGGCTTTGATCACCGCAGAGACCTCGCTTCCTTCCTTAAGCTTCAGCTTTTCTGCCGAGGTTCGCGTGATGACCGAGACAATCTCCTCTCCGCTGGGCAGCCGCACTACTACTTCCGTGTTCACCGGACCATTGACCAGTTTCTGTACCTTTCCCTTGAGAACATTCCTTGCACTGAATTGCATTTCATCACCTCACGATTTTCATTATCTGTAAGTGTTCGCAACCCATTTATTCTTTGCGTTGATCATTACTATTCATCGCTGTCCATCATTCCTGAAGGCATTTCGACTGCGAGCATGGCGAAAAGCCTTCTGACGTTTTTCCTGAACTCATCCAGGCTGCCATCATTTCTGAGCTTCAATTCAGCCATATTCATGGCCTCGCACATGCCCCATCCAAGTTCCCGACACTCCCTCTCTTCAAGTGCTTCGGCTGCCTCTCGATCCGGCTCTCCGCAGGAGACAATGATCTTCTCGTCCCCGTTCTCTCTTTGTCCGCCGCCTGTCTGGCTCCTGCCAGGATCATCGGGACGGCCCCGTGCCGTCAACCACTTCAGCCTGGCCTCGGCAGGAGCACAGATTTCCACAAGATGAAAATCCTCTGCATGAGCCGTGAAGTATTCAGCCTCCTGGCGAGAGCGCAGGCCATCAACCACCACAACCTCCTCGCCCGTAGCCCTCGCTCTATCCAATATCCTCTTGGCCACGACATCCGGGCCTTCTGCAGCTCGAAGGGCATTGCCTATCCTCCCTAAATTCAGGTCGGTGGGCTCCAGGCCCTGCCTGGAAGCCTCCTGGCGGATGATGTCGCCCATGACCAGCACCATCAGACCCGCATCTTTGGCTATCCTAGACGCTTCACCTTTGCCTGATCCCGGCAGGCCGATAAAACCGATGATCTTCATTTGATCTCACCTAATTGTCTAGTTTTCCCAGGTAATCTTCGGCGTAGCATGAACCCTGACCTCCAACTGCCCGTGGCTAGCAGCCCTGCAGCCTTCGGCCATCTTCTGCATCATATCGACTGAGACCGGATCGAATGGAGCCTCCCCATTTCGCGGTTGGCCTTGCTGAAGGGTCATTCTCTCTAGGCGGTTATTTGGATAGACAGACTTCAGCCGGAAAAGCGCTCCTGCTATCCTCTCAAGTTGAGACGATGACGGCATCTCAGGAAAGACGGTGCTCCTCACCTCCAGCGTCACCTCCGATTTGAGGCCGACCTCAAGGCTCTGTCTGACCAGTACCGAAATGTTCTCTCTGCCGACGGCCATTTCGTAATCCGGCTCCTGCAGGTCAGCCTTGATATCGAGAAATACCCGATCTACGAGCCCCGTAGCCAAAATCGCCCCCAGACGATCGGGAAAACAGCCTGAGGTCTCAAGGCCAGTAGACAGATGAAGGCTCCTTGCCAATCGAAAGAGCCGGCTACTCGCCTCCGGCTGGAGCAATGGCTCGCCTCCAGACAGGACAAGAGCATCGACAAAAGGCTTGTCGCTTGCCCTTTGCGATGCTTCATCAAGTTCAATCTGTCGGGTTGGAGAAGAGCGAACTGGAGCAATGAGTGGAGGACGACCTGGAAGCGCTGATATTGCGGCATCAGCCCTGACCATGGCCCTGGAGGGGCCCCGGAAGCCTTTAACCTCAGAGACAATGCGTGAAGATATGTCGTGAAGAGCGACCTGTCTCTCGCCAGTCTGGAGCTGGCTGTTGTGGCAGTGAGGGCAATGCAGAGGACAGCCTCGCAGGAACACCACCATCGCCGCCCGACCCGGCCAGTCCACAGTTGAAAGAGGGATGATTCCTCCGAAGTTAACCTTCATTCTCGTTCCAGTGAGACGTCAAGCTTCATGGGCTTTCCAGCGATCCGAGACATCCTCTCTACAAGCTCCTTCTCATCGGCCGTGGCCTTCTCCTCTAAAATATCCAGATCTTTTCTGGACTTGGCCAGAGTCGTCTCCAGGTTTTTTATGCGCTTCTTTTTTTGGCTGATCTCCTCTTTGATGCGTTGGCCCTCCCGGCTGCTCTCTTCTATTTGGCCATCAATTTCTGAGATCTCATTATCCAGATCGACCTGTCTGGCTCTGGCTTTTTCCAGGGATCTACACTTTATGAGCAGGTCGATGTGATCGAGCGTTTTCTCCTTCTTCTTGTCCTTCAATCCAAGGGTTGCCAGGTGACAGCGTAGCTCCTGCAACGAGCCAGCAATGTCTTTGTCCTGCACCTCTCTTGGCGACTTCAAGAGCTGCAAGAAGACGCTCTCGTTTTGCAGGCTGATTCTGTCACTGGATCCTTGCTTCATAATTCTAGCCAGGGCCTTGTTGAGCGGAGCGATGAGTCCGGCCAGCTCATCCTCTACCTGAGACCTCTCAAGCTTCGCCCTCTCTAGGCTCCTCTTCAGCTCTTCAGTCCTCTTTCCCACATCGCTTTGAGCGTGCCTTTTTGCCTCATCTTCATGGGCAACTAGCTGATCTCGGATCTCTTCCAGAGCAGTTTCATCCTGATGCGTATTCTTTTTTAGCTCATCGATCTTGCACAGCTCTTCACCCAATCGATCTGCCAGCTCTCTGCAAAACCAGCTCTCCTCCGCAGTCTTTCGTTTCTTGCCGATCTCTGCTTCCAGATCGACCAGAACTCGGCTGATTCCTGCCAGCTCGGAGTTGATATGCTCGATGTTTTTCGGAAATAGGGCGGCCACAAACCTCTGGGCTCTCGCAAATGTGGTGGCTGTCCTTTCCAGTCCCTTGAGAGCCGTCCATTGATGCTGAAACGTGCTATCAAGATCCCTTTTTTTGGGGGGCGCAAGCTTCGATGAGAAGGAAGAGAGCTGCTTGGCGACCTCGCCGCGCGCCGCCAGACCGGCACGCAGAAGCTTGGGAGGCGTGCTCTTGTCAGCTTCAGCTTTCTCCAGGTCGGAGACTTCATTGGAGAGTGACTCGGCGGACGCCTCGATCTGGCCGTAGATCTCATCCAGACGCTTTAGAAAGTCTGAATCCTTTTCGAACTCCACGAGCCATGAGTCAACATCGGCAAGCTTCATGCATGATGACTCATCTTTGCCCTTATTTCCCCCAAAAATATTTTTAAGCCACTTCAATTGCAAAATCTCCTATTTTTTAAGCTGAGATATGACCTTCTCGGCAATCCTTGGGCCTAGGAGGCGTGCGACCTCCGCCAGGTCGGCTGCCTTCAGCTTCTCTAAGCTCGTTATGCCTGACGAATAGAGCTTCCTGGCCCTGACCCGACCTATTCCCTTCAGATTCAAGAGGGCGAGAAGATCCTGGCTCGCACCGTAGTGGATGCGTTCGGCCAGTTGCTCTGCAATGAATGTCACACCCAGGTCAAGATGCTTGGATATCTCGGCCAGAGAATGCATGAGCCATTCCGCCGTCTCAGCCGACCGGCGGATGTCTCCAGGTCCTATGTGATACCTGCTGGCGATCTGCTCCTCATGAACCTCTCCTATCCAGTCCATGAGCATGGCCGAGGTCTTGGCCTCGCGGAGCAGATAGTCGTAGTTATCTTCATCATAAAGCTCGCACTCATGCTGATCTATGAACTCCTCTACCCAACCGTCTGCGGACTGAACATAGAGCAGATTCATGTCAGGAGTCATGGTTATGAGGTGGACCAACCCCAGGTCGGAGAAAACTTTTCTACCAGCTCTTTCAAGGTCCAGGGCAGAGCTGAATTGAAGACCGGTGCTCTCGCTTGTTTTTGTCGCCGCTGCCAGAGCAGCCAGATCCTTTGCAGATTTCCCGGCCGATTTCAGAGAGCCGGTCCTCTCCGTGCCAGGCTTCCTCCTTTTCAGGTTTTGAAGCATTATGACGGCGCTTAAAGGATCTATGTAGAGCTTGGAGACGAGAGAGCCCAGTCTCGTTGGCAGGAGGTCGTCCTCATCGCTCGCATGGATCATATCGTTCTCCTTTAAGAAGTCGATGACATTCCCAAGGGTGACATCGAGATGCCAAGGATCCTGCTGCTGGGCATAAAACGTAGTGGCCATGAAGGCCTTCAGCTCGCCTTCATTTCTGGCGAACCCTGCGGCGAATGTGGAGAGAAGATGAGTTCGCAAAGCGCTCTCGCTGGCTAGCTTGGACCAGATCTCCTCGGGGCTGCCGTGGATGTAGCGCTCAAACAGATCCTGGGCCTCGGAGTTGTCCTTGGCCATCAGAAATGATTCGCCGTAAGGGTCAAGGCCAGGCCTGCCAGCTCGACCGGCCATCTGGCGGTACTCGATGACCGGAATGGCTACCATTCCCCGTCCGTACTCGTATCTCCTGTAGCTCTTGATGAGAACCCTTCGAGCAGGCAGATTCAGGCCTGCAGCCAATGTTGGTGTACTGGCTATGACCTTGATCTTGTTCTCCCGGAATCCCTGCTCAACGAGGCGCCTCTGCTCGGAGAGAAGGCCCGCGTGGTGGAAGGCAACTCCGCGAGATACGCAGTTGGCCAGGCGTAAAGCGGTCTCGCTCTCGCCGGTGGCTAAAATGTTCTGAGACAGTTCTGAAGTGGCTTCACTGGCAGGGATCAGGCCTGTGAGCCTTGAGGCCGCTGCCTCTGCATTCTTTCGGGAGTTCTCGAATATCAGTATCTGGGCGGACTGGCCGAGTGTATCTTTGACCAGAGCCATTGCCTCGTCTTTGCTTGTCTTGCAGCCAGCCAGGGCAGACTCACCGTCGGAGAATACCAGCTTGCCGTTGCAGATGACGCCCTCCCGGAGACTGATTGGCCGCCAGTCGGAGCTGACCATCTCTGCTGTCAGCCAGGCGGCGATCTCCGGGGCGTTGGCAATGGTCGCAGAGAGGCCTATGACCTGCAATCCGGGATTGCAGTGGCGCAGCTTGGTGATTGTCATCTCCAGAGTAGGACCCCGACCCGGATCGTTGAGCAGGTGGATCTCGTCTATCACCAGCACTGCAAGGTCCCGTACCCATGATGCCCCGTTTCTCATCAGCGAGTCGGCCTTCTCTGAGGTGGCGATGATGATCTGGTTCTTGCCCAGGCGCTCGTCTTTCTTGTCGAAGTCACCGGTGCTGATACCAATGGACACGCCCAGATCTCGGAACTTTTTAAACGAATCGTACTTCTCAGTTGCCAACGCGCGGAGCGGAACGATGTAGAGAGAGCGGCGGCCCTGCAAGGCTGCCTTGAGCATGGCAAGTTCAGCCAGAAGGGTCTTGCCTGAGGCCGTAGGCATGGCTAAGAGCATGCTTTTTCCATCCAGAAGGCCCCGCTCCACTGCCTCGGCCTGAGGAGGATAGAGATCTTTGTAGCCGCGTCCCTCGTAGAGCTCCAGGGCTTCCGGCGAGAGCCACGAAGAGAGGTCCTTTATTTCAAGCATTCATCTCTCCAGCATCTATTTCTCCAGTGCATGCGTCTATTGCATCGATCCGGGATCAACATCTCTGGCATCCACATTTTACTCCTCTATTTTTAAATACTACATGAAAGTAGTATCTGCAGGATAGCAGTCGCAATATCCTTAGAGAAATCATCATATAAATGCATCATCCATGGAGAGAAACTAATGTATGCCGATCGGATAAAGAATCTCCCGCCGTACCTCTTTGCTGCAATCGATAAAGCAAAGCAGGAAGCAAGAGCAAGAGGCGTGGATGTTATAGACCTGAGCGTGGGCGACCCAGATTTGCCGACGCCTGAGCACATCGTCAAAGCCCTGAACAAGGCAGCCGGCGATTCGTCCAATCACCAGTACCCATCCTACGAGGGCAAGCTAACCTTCAGGACGGCGGTGGCCGAATGGTACAGGAGGACATTTTCTGTTGATCTCGACCCGAAGAGCGAGGTGCTTACACTGATCGGCTCCAAAGAGGGAATTGCCCATGCTCCGCTGGCCTTCATCAATCCGGGAGACGCGGCCCTTGTGCCGGACCCGGCCTATCCGGTTTACCGGACGGCTACGGCCTTTGCCGGAGGCGAGCCCTTGATAATGCCTCTTCTCAAGGAAAACAGGTTCCTGCCGGATCTCGATGCCATCAGTCCGGAGGACTCGAGAAGGGCCAAGATCATGTTTGTTAACTACCCTAACAATCCCATCGGAGCCTCGGCGGACAGAAGTTTCTTCAAGAAGCTGATTGACTTTGCTAGGGACTACAATATCATCATCATGCATGACAACCCCTACTCCGAGACCTACTATGATGGAGAGAGGTCTCTATCCCTTCTGGAGATGGATGGGGCGAAGGACGTGGCGGTGGAGTTTCATTCTCTCTCCAAGACATACAACATGACCGGCTGGAGGATCGGGTCAGTGGTCGGCAATGCAGAAGTGGTAGCGGGCATAGGCAAGATCAAGAGCAACATCGACTCCGGGACATTCGGGGCGGTGCAGGATGCCGGCATTGTGGCCTTGAACAGCCCAAATGAGGTTGTGGACAGGATGAGAAAGGTCTACAAGCACAGAATTGAGATCCTCTACAGTGCCCTCAAAGACATGGGTCTGGAGCTGGACAAGCCGCGCGCTACCCTCTATCTCTGGGCGTGGGTGGGCGGAAGCTCCATCGAATACACCGGACACCTTTTGGAGAAGACGGGAATCGCTGCAACGCCTGGAGTGGGCTTCGGAAAATACGGTGAGGGGTATATCAGGTTCTCCATCACTCAGCCGACGGCCAGAATCGAGGAGGCTGTAGCCCGGCTGGAGAAGATGGGCAAGTAATTTCAGAGGTAGTCTTAAATGCTGGAAAATTATTCTGCTAAGGAGATCGAGGCTAAGTGGCAGAAGACCTGGGAAGAGAAAGCGGTCTTTCAGCCTGAGCCTGACTCCAGAGAGAAGTTCTTTTTAACCATTCCTTATCCTTATCTCAATGGAAATCTGCATGCTGGGCACACGAGGACATTTACCATCGGCGATGCTGTGGCCCGGTTCATGCGCATGCAGGGCAAAAACGTCCTCTTCCCCATGGCCTTTCATGCGACAGGAACGCCCATAGTGGGGCTTTCTGAGTTGATCGCCAACAAGGACCCACTCATCTGGGGGGTTTATACAAAGCTGCACGGCATTCCTGAAGATGAGCTGTCCAGTCTGAACACCCCTGAGAAGATTGTGCTCTACTTCCGGCGGCAAGCAAAGCGAGCAATGCAGTCCATCGGCTACTCCATAGACTGGAGGCGAGAGTTCACGACCACCGATCCGGCTTACAGCAAGTTCATCGAGTGGCAGTACGGCATTTTGCGCGGCCTGGATTATGTGGTTAAGGGCAGTCACCCTGTGCGATGGTGTCCTCACGACAAAAACCCGGTCGAGGATCATGACATTCTCAAGGGCGAGGATGCGACGATCATGGATTTCGCCCTGATCAAGTTCGAGATGGGAGACAGGATTTTGCCCTGCGCTACCCTGAGGCCTGAGACTGTCTTTGGAGTTGTCAACCTATGGCTGAATCCTGAGGTCAATTACGTTGTCGCCAAAGTCAATGATGAGGCCTGGGTGGTGTCAAAAGAGTCCTATGAAAAGCTGACGTTCACAGACAGGACTGTCTCCTTGATCGGAGAGGTATCTGGAAAGGAGCTGATTGGCAAAAAGGTCACAAATCCCTTGACCGGCACTGAAGTCCTCGTGCTGCCCGCGGGGTTCGTGGACCCGGACAACGGCTCAGGAATTGTCATGTCCGTTCCGGCTCATGCGCCTTACGATTATCTCGCTTTGAAGGATCTGTACGATAAAGACCTCAGCGAGTACGGCATCAAAGAAGACCTGAGGGACATCAAGTTCATATCGCTTATCGAGTCGCCGGGCTACGGGGAGCTTCCGGCAGTAGAAGCCGTGAATGAGCTGAAAGTCAGAGACCAGAACGATCCCCATGCGGAAGAGGCCACAAAGATGGTCTACCGGCGGGAGTTTCATAATGGCGTTCTCAAGGCAAACACCGGGAAGTATGCCGGAATTGCCGTCAGCAAGATCAAGGACGTGCTCCTCGCAGATCTGATAGATCAAGGGATGGCTGAGGTTTTCTATGAGTTCTCAGAGACGCCGGTCATCTGTCGATGCGGCACGCGCTGCGTGATCATGATGGTGCGGGACCAGTGGTTCCTCGAGTACTCTGAACCGCAGTGGAAGGCAAATGTTCTGCGCTGTCTGGCTGGCATGAAGATTATACCTGAAGAATTCAGAACGGAGTTCATAAACAAGGTGGACTGGCTGAAGGACAAGGCATGCGCCCGCCGGAAGGGTCTTGGAACTCATCTTCCGTGGGACAAGGAGTGGCTGATTGAGTCGCTCGGCGACTCGACCATTTACATGGCCTACTACATTCTGGCCAAGTACGTCAATGCAGGGATGAAGATAGACAGCCTGCCGCCTGAGTTCTTCGAGTACATCTTCATGAATAACGGCGACGCGGCTGCCGTTGCAGATATAACCGGCATTCCTGAGGAGACGGTGCAGCAGATTCATGACGACTTTGCCTACTGGTATCCGGTAGACCTGCGAACGTCCGGAAAGGATCTCGTTGCCAATCACCTGCTATTCTTCCTCTACCATCATGTGGCGGTCTTCCCGGAGAGGCTGTGGCCGAAGGCGATAGCAGTCAACGGATTCGTCTCCCTGGAGGGCAAGAAGATGTCCAAGTCCAAGGGGCCGCTCCTGACTTTGCGCCAGGCCGTTGCAGAAAACGGGG
>JAJRAX010000156.1 GCA_028679775.1 Methanothrix sp.
CTTGCCGATGTATTTGGAACGGGTCTTGCCGCCCTCCCGCCAGTAGCCGTACCAGTAGGGGCCGTGCGGGCAGCCCTTGCATTTTTTGCCGCAGGAGACCTTCTCCAGGCGATAGGTTATGGAGCCGAAGGTGTGCGTCTTCAGGACCTCGCGATCGGCTGGGAGATCTTCTTCCTTTGGGGGATTTTCTCTCTCGGAGATGAGCTGCTGCACTAGATCTCTGATCTCATAGAGCTCTGAGAGTCCCTGGCTCTCAAGGGCGCGGCGGATGGGTTGGGGTATCAACAGGGTGGTCTTATGTAACGATGGATATAAAGATGTTGGGGTGGGTTACATAAGAAGGAGAGAAAAGAAAAGTGATTGACCGGCAGTCTGCCGACCTGCGGGAGGCCTTCCCTGAGATGCAGGGTCTCTCGCCGCGCAATCTGAAGTACATGCGCGCCTTTCCGCGGACTTGGCAGGACCGCCAAATTGTGCAAGAGGTGCTTGCACAAATCACCTGGTATTATAACCTAGCACACCTGTCCCGATCACCGAAAAGAAGAAGCCATACGATTATCCGCAAGATCGACTTTGACCGACTCAAGCAAGAGTACGAGCGAAGCTTGACCAAGAATAGGTCATGGGTGAGTGCTACTAAAGAATGCGCCAACCATTGCCCCCGGCCCCGCTGCCCTTCATCCTCCGCGCCCTGCCTCTCCTAAGTCAATCCCGGACACCATCTCTCCAGACCCAGCAGATACGCCGCTCCTGCAATCGTCGTCCCGAAGAAGACCACGCGACAACCGTGCTGCCCGGGCACGGCCAGATCAGAAGATCATAACCTTTGACTCTTTTATGCAGCTTCCTTCATCTTGAGCTCAACCTCGCCAGCAGCGATAGGCTTTGCCAGAAGCTTTCCGTCACGAAAATCCTTCACAATCCGGTCAATCTCTCTGGAAGCTTCCGGCGTGAGGTAAGCCTCATCGCAAAGATCGCACATCCAAGCCGGCACGTTTTTGATGACCAACACCCCACCATTGACTTTAGTAACGTACTCTGTGACACCACGCCGTAATTTCCCCCTACCGCAATTGCAGGTATCCGGGATCAAATCATTCTTCTCGTCATATGGTTCGTCCATTTCCCATCCTCCGGCCAGTAGACTGTTACGATTCTCAAGTGGTTTTCGCACAACGCAACCACGGCATGACAACACCGCCAACCTGCAATGCCGGCGATAAGCGCAGAGGGACATGGCTTGCCGTCAGGATAGTCTTCTATTATTCGTCCATCCAATCGTCTTCAATCTGCATTCCATCCCGGTCCCTCATGCCTCTTCATCTAGGTTGATCTCGGACACCATCTCTCCAGACCCAGCAGATACGCCGCTCCTGCAATCGTCGTCCCGAAGAAGACCACCCGGCACCCGCGCTGCCCGGCCAGCTCCATCAATCCGTCAATTGTGCCGTTGACTATGGTCGATCCAGTTATCAGGACGAGCGGGCACTGCTCGAATATCCGGCTGCTATCCAGGCCGTCGAGCACCTTCACGCCGCATCGCTCCTGCCCGGCCTCGGCCAGATCTGAGACCATCAACCTCTCTGGGCCCATGACCCGGACAACGGCCTCCAAAAGAGCAGGCTGAAGTCCCACCATCCCGACCTTCTCAGCCTTCTGTTCACTGATCCAGGTCCCGGTGGACAAAGCACACATCTTCGGCCCGCTATCACTGCAATGCACAGTCCCTTCCACCAGCCCGAGATATCGAAGCACCGCATTCATGGTTGCGACCAAGACCGCCCTCTCGAAAATGCTCTTCAAGGGCATTTTAAGCACATCCTCCAGGGTTCCCTGAAAATGACCACGGTCTGCAGAGAAAGCCTGGCCGGCACAGCCCCGAAAGACAGCCTGCACCAGCACCTCCCGACCCCGCAAGATGACCAGATCATCCCTACCAGTGTCTCCGATAGCCTGCTCAGCAGAAAGCGGCCCGCTCACCACAATCTCCTCCTTGAGCCCTTCTTTTTGCCAGGACCGCTGCCTCTCCAGCTCGGCAATGAAACGCTCCTTCGCCTCGCCCAGAAGATCTGCATTATATCTTGAAATCAATGCAAATCACCCACATCATCCTGTCCCGATCCCCAGGCAATGACCTCCTCCGCGCCACCCTTCAGAGCTATCTTTCCCCGCTCAAGAAGACAGGCAAAATCCCCCATGCTAACCACATCTCGAAGATCGTGGGTAACTATGATGCATGGAACCCCGCAGGCCCGAATGCTCTCCTTCAGCTCCCTCCTCATTGTCGCCTGCTTTCTTACGTCCAAAGCAGAAAGCGGCTCATCCAGGAGAAGCAGCCGGGGCTCGATTATCAGGGCTCTGGCAAGAGCAATCCTCTGCTTCTGCCCGCCAGAGACGTCTGCTGCCTTGGCCTTCCGAACATCCCACAGCCCGGCCCGATCAAGATGCTCCTTTACAAGAACATCGATCTCATCCGCCGGCATCTTCCTGGTGCGAAGGCCGAAAGCCACATTGTCATAGACGCTCATATGCGGAAAGAGGGCATAGCTCTGAAAGACATACCCAATGCCCCGAGCCTCAGGAGGAATATTGATCTTCTTCTCTGAATCAAATAACGCCAGGCCGTCCAACGCAATCCTGCCTTCATCAGGACTGTCGAGCCCTGCGACCAGGTTAAGCAGACTGGTCTTTCCGCAGCCGTTATCACCCACCAGCATCAGCGTCTTTCCCCGGTCTATGTCCAGCTTCAGGCGCAAATCGAAATCCCGAAGCCTCTTCTTGATATCAACCTCTAGCATCTCTTGTACACCTTCCGGGTGAGAGTCTTGACCGATACGATGACCACAAAGGAAAACGCAACCAATATGATAGAAAGACACAACGAGACATCCAGGTCTCCCTGCATGGCTGTATAAATGGCCAAAGGCATGGTCTGGGTCCGACCCTGGAAGTTCCCGGCAAACATGATGGTAGCTCCAAACTCACCAAGAGATCGGGCAAAGGCCATTATGGCCCCAGAGATCAGGCCGTTCATGGCTATGGGTAGGATAACATGAATGAAAGTGTAAACCCGCGTAGCTCCCAGCGTCCGGGCGGCGTTCTCGAGAGACAGATCTACATCTTCAAAGCTCGTCCTAGCCTGACGAATGTAAAATGGCGAGGAGACGAAGACCTGAGCTATGATCACAGCCAGGGTAGTGAAGGCAATGCTGATCCCAAATGTTGTATTCAGGTAATGGCCTACCAGCCCCATCCTCCCGAAGGCCACCAACAGGGCAATGCCGGCCACGGCAGGAGGCATGATCACCGGCAGGTCGATCAGGGAATCCGCCAGCTCTTTGCCCCAATAATTGAATCGAGCGCTGACGTAGGCTATGGGCGTGCCCATGATCACCACTGTGAATGTGGTTATGGTCGAGGTCATCAGGCTGAGCCGCAATGCATCTATCACAACCGGATCGTGCAATGTTCCCAGGATTGTGTCCAGAGGGCTTCTCAAAAAGAGCGCAATCACAGGCAGAGCTATGAAGGCCATAGCCAGTGTCAGCAGCAATCCCAGGCATGCCTTGAGAGCGATTTCCCGGCTCCGGGAAGGGATGGCAACTGCCCTGCCGATGCACTTATGCTCCTGATTAGAATCTCCAGACATCTCAGCATCTCGGTTTCTCTGTTTCTCAGCCGCTCGATCACACTGGCGATTCAATCATTAAAGGATCTTGGAGCCGAGGTACTTTACATTCCTTACCTTCCCCCGGCCTAAAAGAAAGAGATTCCGGTCGCTTTTAGACCGGAGTAAATCCGTACTTTAGAAGGACAGCCTTGCCTTCATCTGAGACAACGAGATTCACAAATTCCTGGCTCTCGGCAGGGTACTTGGATTCATTCATTACCGCTATAGGGTATTCACCGATAACGTTGAACTCATCCGGTATATCGATTTTGTCAACCTTGCCCGCCAGATCTTCAGTGATATCCGAGACATAAGCAAATCCCACATCAGCCTCACCTAAAGCCACCTTGGTCACCACATAATTGACATTGGTTTCCTCTGAGATGACATTTTCCAGTACTTTGGTCTTGTAGTCCGGGCCATAGGCGGAATCGTTGCCTAGCTTGTTGATGATCTGCAGGGCGTAGTCTCCCACAGGCACATCCTTGGTTCCCATGACGATCTTGACGCCTGGCCGGGCCAGGTCGCTGAGATTATTGATCTGGGCAGGATTGTCCTTGGGAATGATGAGCGATATCTTGTTTTTGGTGAAGACGATCATGCTGCTGTTGTTGATCAGACCGGCATCCTTTACGGCATTCATCTGCTTCTTGTTGGCAGAAGCAAAGACATCAGTGTAAGCTCCATTCTCGATCTGGGTGCGAAGAGCCTGGGAGCCGTCAAAGTTGAAGGCCACGGTCATGCCGGTCTCATTCTCAAATATCCCTCCAATCTCACCGAAAGCGCCAGTAAGCGATGCAGCCGTAAAGACTGTCAGCTCCTTTTGCTCCTCAGATGCCCCCGCGACAGCAGTCAATGCCACGATAAAAACCATCGCGGGCAATATTAGTCTCTTGATCATTGTATTTTCCCTCCGGGGTTGCATATAATCACATTTGCTTGCCTTTATCGAATAGGCATCTATTTATGTAAAACATATTAATCTTTGCGCTCGACCAGATCTGAACCTTTTAGGCTACATCATTGATCAAATTTGTATCTGGAGGCTGCTGCTTTTGGCACTGGCTCCGGCACCATGCTGTGGAGTTGGGGGCAGAGACCCCCAACTTTTAGATACGAGTCCTTGAAAGGAAGTGCTTCATGGTCCTTACAGGTCTTGGCCTCACCTCCAATTGAGAGATGAGCACGCGGATTATAAGGAATTATTTGAGAAAACTGCGGAAGATATCGGAATTAGGAAGAGGGATTGTGAAATGGCATGGTTCTTCGCCGAATTATGTAGGTTTGACCGAACGGAGAATTCATGCTTGGATAGGATATCACAACATTGAAGTAGATCTGATTGTAAAGACGATATGGAATTTATCGAATGATCTGCATTAAGGAGAATATAATATGAAAGCACTAGAGAGGACAGGATCATTGATCGCTCACAATCCGATGATAATCCTGCTTTTCGCTGCCCTCCTGACCATTGCATCAGTTCACTATTCGCAGCAAATAGAAATGAATGTGGGGACCACTGCATTCGTGGAGGAATCATCCCGGATCTATCAAGAGTACAACCATCTCTATGTGGAGCGCTTCGGCATAGATTCCATCGCCGTAGTAATCGAGGCAGACGATGTAGCCAGTCCTGAGGTTCTCAAAGCGATGGATCTGGTCAGCCATCACATGTTAGAGGTCAACCATGTGCTGGGCATAATAAGCATATCTGAGATAGTAGCCGATGCTGAAGAGCAAATGACAGGAACGAGGAAAATTCCTGACAGCCAAGAGGAGATCGATCAAATTCTGGCCAGGATAGATGCTGCCCAACTTCAGGCTATAATGCCAGACAGAAAGCACGCCGTGCTGGATGTGGCCGTCCCGCTGCACCTGCCTGATGCCCAAATTGAGGAGATCGTGACCGAGACAGAGGCCACTGTAGATAACTCCATATTTCCGCCGGATACAACCATTTCTGTCACAGGAAACATTCCCCTCAATATCTCCATCAAGTCGGAGATGTCTTCCAATATGACCGAACTTTTGTTAGTGGCCATAGTCCTCATGGCCATGGCTCTGATCATATTCTTTAGGCAAAGCAAATATCCCATCCTGCCCCTGCCTGTGGTACTGCTGGGAATAGTCTGGACCTTTGGAGCTATGGGCTATCTCAAGATCCCCCTATCATTCGTCTCCATGGCAGCATTTCCCATTCTCATCGGGCTTGGCATAGATTACGCCATTCAATTTCGTACCCGCATTGATGAAGAGCGTTCTTTAGGCCGGGCTGCCGATGAAGCTGCTGCATCAATGACCGCGCACACAGCACCCGCAGTTTTCATTGCCTTAATACTGACCGCGGCGGGCTTCGTCTCTCTAATGACCTCAACTGTGCCCATGGTCCGCGATTTTGGAAAGCTCTGTATCCTTGGAATTTTCATGTGCTTTCTGTCGGCTGTCCTGGTAGGCACCACCATCCTCTGCCACATCCCTATGCAAAATAGCACAAATGAAGGGGGGAGGAAGAATAAAGACGTCGCCGGAGGCGTTGGTCCGGTTTTGGCCAGGACATCTCGGGGAGCCGTGGCGAGATGGAAGGCGGTTTTAGCAGTAGCCCTGATAGTAGCTATTATTGGCATCCATCTTGACGAGAATATTCCCACCATTACCGACTACAAAAAGTACATTCCTCAGAATCTCCCGGAGCTTGTCAACTACCGCCACCTGACCAAGTTCTTTGGCGGAACCGATGCCATGGAGGTCATTGTTCAAGGTGGCGACCTTACCGATCCAAAAATTCTGAAGTGGATGGACGAGTTCGCCTCTTATGAGCTGTCTAACCGAAAAGAGGTCCGGGCTGCTACTAGCATTGCTACCTACGTTAAAGCTGCTGGAGCGGGCCAGATACCTGATGACAAAACCGCCATAGAAAAAATCATCGATCAGCTTCCTGCCACCACTACCGATCAATACCTGAACGACCGCGACACCGCCCTGATTGAACTGGATCTGGGCAATGCCCAGGACAACATAGGCGAAAAAGGAATCATGAACCTGAAGGAGGAGATCGATAAAGACATAATCTGGCTGGAGATTCCTCCCGGATACTCAGCCACCCAGACAGGCAAAGGATATCTGCTCTCAACGGTGATTGTGGGCCTGACCACCGGCAGGATAGAGATGACCATCCTCGGATTGCTGCTCATTTACATCTTGCTGCTTATCATCTATCGGGATCTGATCAAGTCGATGCTGCCGGTTGTCCCCATGGTCGTGGTCATCGGCTGGATGGGAGTAGCCATGCATTTCATGAACATCAGCTACACGCCCATGACTGCAACCCTTGGAGCGTTGGTTTTAGGAGTGGGTTCAGAGTATGCCGTGCTCATTATGGAGCGGTTTTACGAGGAGCTGGAAAAAGGAGGAGATATGATGGATGTCTTGCAGAAGACCTTCTACCGAATTGGATCAGCCATAGCTTCATCCGGCCTGACGGTGGTCTTCGGCTTCTCCGCTCTGGTCTTCTCACCCTTCATGATTACAAACAACTTCGGAGAAGTGACAGTCCTCTCCATGATTGTGGCTCTGCTTATGACATTCACAGTCTTCCCAGTGCTGCTAATCGAGCTGGAAGGAAGAAGGGATAAAATGACAGCAGCTTTGGCAGGAATAAAATGCAGGGCGAAAGATTTGGCTTCCCAGTAACCAACCGTTGGCGGAAAGCAAGATGGAGAGGAGCCAATTCAAATATATATAAACCTGACTAAAAAATAATAGTAATCCAAAAAATGATTACCTCGTCCCGAATTCACGGGACGGAGCCCCTTTTTTAGCCTAAATCGTTGCGTAATCCGCAGCCTCGTCCAACTGCTCCTGTATGCGCAAGAGCTGGTTGTACTTGGCAGTCCTCTCAGACCTGGCAGGCGCTCCAGTCTTGAGTAGCTCGCAGCCCAAAGCTACAGCCACATCAGCCAGAGCTGAATCCTCCGTCTCTGCGGAACGATGGGAGGCCATGACCTTCCAACCTGCCCGGAAGGACATTCTTGCGGCATCGAAGGCCTCGGACACAGAGCCGATCTGGTTGAGCTTGAGAAGCAGAGCATTTCCGGCATTCATCTTGATGCCCTTCTCCAGGCGTTTGATGTTGGTCACATAGAGGTCGTCTCCTACTATGATCGTGCCCGGCAGCTTTGTGGTCAGGCGGGCGAAATCATCGTAAGCCTCCTCCTCGAAGGGATCTTCCAGCAGAATTATTGGGTAAGTCTTGACAAGATCGACATAATAATCAATTAGCTCTCCTGGAGTGAGCCTGTTTCCATCAACTGAGTAGCCGCCTTCCATGTAGAAACTGGATGCTGCCGAGTCAAGGCCGATTTTAATCTCCTCACCATAGCCGCTGAGATCAAGAGCGCTCATGATGGCGTCGAGAGCATCGCGGGTCTTGACCAGCGGCGGTGCATAGCCACCCTCGTAGCCCACATTTGTTGCGCCTACTCCATACTTGCCCTTCAGGATCTTTCCCAGAGCATGATATGTCTCAGCAGCCATGCGCAGGCCCTCGGAAAATGTCTTGGCACCGGTGGGCTGAATCATGAACTCCTGAATTGACAGATCGTTTCCAGCATGCTGGCCGCCATTGAGAACGTTGAATGAAGGAATAGGCAGCCGACAGGTGTTAACCCCGCCCAGATATTTATAGAGAGGCATTTCTGCAGAAGCTGCCGCCGCCTTGGCCACGGCTATGGAGACACCCAGAATGGCATTGGCACCCAGATTGGACTTGTTGGCAGTGCCATCCATATCAATCATGAAATCATCTATCTCCCTTTGAGCCGAAGCATTCATTCCCAAAAGCTCAGGAGCTATGATCTCATTGACATTCCTGACGGCCTTGAGAACGCCCTTTCCGCCATATCTTTCTCCACCATCGCGCAGCTCCAGGGCCTCATGTGTGCCTGTGGACGCGCCGGAGGGCACCGCCGCCCGGCCAAAGCCGCAGCAAGTGTAAACGTCTACCTCAATAGTCGGGTTTCCTCGTGAGTCAAGGATCTCACGCGCA
>JAJRAX010000157.1 GCA_028679775.1 Methanothrix sp.
AAGCGCCTCTTGGTTACTAAGGATCATCGCATTCCCGTAAAGACTGTGAAGGGAATGGATATCAGGACGGCGGGAGTGCTCTCTGTAGGCGATATTCTCTACAGTGCCGTCGATTTTGCTCACGATGATCTTTGCGAGCTTCCTAGTGGGGATTCAACCATTCACAGCATAGAGCCCGTAGATCCATCAGGGAGATACGTTTACGATCTGTTCATAAAAGGCGACGATAGCGAAGAAAGCCATACGTTCTTTACTGCAGATGGCCTTCTTGTTCACAACTGCCAGGATTGGGATCTTCGATACTTCTTGTACTACGGACTCATGCCTGACGGCCTCGGAACTAAAGCAAGTGTGGCCGGGCCGGCTAAAAAAGCGGAGGTTGCCATACTTCATGCAGTCAAGGCTCTCGGCAGCGCCCAGACCAACTTTGCGGGCGGTCAGGGCTTCTACAACTTCCTGACATTCATCGCTCCCTACTTCGAGAGCAAGAACTACTCCGAGATATTGCAGCTCATGCAGATGTTCGTCTACGAGATGACCCAGATGATGGTCGCACGCGGCGGGCAGCTCGTCTTCTCCTCGGTGCAGCTCACTCCAGGCGTGCCCAAGCTGTGGCGGGACAAGCCTGCGGTTTACGCGGGCCGGGTCTGGAACGGCTCCTCTGACGATGCCCCTCTGAAGACCTATGGCCAGTTCGAGCGCGAGGTCCGTCTGGCCTTCAAGGCCCTCATGGAGGTCATGCTTGCAGGAGACTACTGGGGCAAGCCCTTCAACTTCCCCAAGCCCGAGATCAGCATCGAGCCGGACTTCATGAAGGAGGACGAGGCCTTCAATGCAGCCAATCCAGATCTGCCCACATACCAGGAGCTGTACCTGCTGACGTTCAAGCTGGCAGCCGAGTACGGCACGCCTTACTTCGACAACCAGCTCCCAGCTTACCGTGGCGCAGGCGAAGGAATATCATGTTATCAATGTTGTGCTTATCAATTTGCTGCTACATTCGACTCTGACGACCAATTTATGGAAAAATTATACTTCAAAAATGGCAAGCATTTCTCCATGGGATCCTGGCAGGTCGTCTCCCTCAACTGCCCGCGTGCCGCGTACCTCGCCAGAGGCGACGACGAGCTTCTCTTTGAGTACCTGCGGGAGCTGATGGACACGTCGGTTGAGATCTTCAAGGTCAAGCGCGAGTGGATGAACCAGATCATCAAGAACCACAGGATGCCCTTCGCCACCCAGCAGCCTAAGGACCCTGTAACGGGCGAGAAGGGCTCTGTCGCCGTGGGCCTGGAGGGTCTGGTCTACACCATCGGCGTGGTTGGTGTCAACGAGATGGTGCAGTTCCACACCGGAAAGCAGATGCATGAGTCCAGGGATGCCTGGAAGCTGGCTGTGCGGGCCATGACTGAAATGGAGATCTATGCCAAGAAGCTCTCGGCTCAGCACGGCATGACCATCGCCTTAGCCAGAACTCCGGCTGAGACCACAGCCCAACGTTTCGCGGTGTCCGACCTGATCCATGAGGAGTTCCGGGACTGCGCCGAGGGCGTGGTCAAGGGCGACATTGCAGCCGTGAAGAAGAACCTGCACAAAACTCGCGACCTGCCCGTCTACTACACCAACGGCACTCATCTGCCGCCGGGAGCTGACGTGACAATCTTCGAGAGGGCAAAGCACGAGCATGTCTTCTTCCCAATTGTTGACGGCGGCAACATCTTCCACATCTTCATGGGCGAGGCCACCCCTGACCCACAGGGCCTGATGGACTTCGGGCTGCGTCTGGCCAGGGAGACCCAGATCGGCTATTTCACATTTACCAAGGACATGACTGTGTGCCTTGGCTGCTCTCAGGTTTCAGGAGGTCTGTCCGACCGATGCCCAAGCTGCGGATCGGAGGACGTTGACCACATCAGCCGCATCACCGGCTATCTGCAGGCAGTGAGCGGATGGAACAGCGCCAAGCGCCAGGAGCTGAAGGACCGGAAGAGATACAATGAACTGGCATAAGCTGATGAGGCTAACGAAAGGTATATATCAGATATACTTACAGGAAGGTTTGCCGTGTGAGGCAAATTGGAGGAGATAATAATGCCTGCAGTTGTTAACAGAGATGAATGCGTAAGCTGTGGAACTTGC
Source organism: Methanothrix sp. (assembly GCA_028679775.1). GTDB lineage: Archaea > Halobacteriota > Methanosarcinia > Methanotrichales > Methanotrichaceae > Methanothrix. The sequence goes on from JAJRAX010000157.1 coordinate 2,140, forward strand.
GTTGAGGAGTGCCCTGAAGAAGCCATCACATTGGGCGATGATGAAATTGCAGTAGTAAATAAGGAAAAGTGCACTGAGTGCAAGACTTGCATTGAGGCTTGCCCGTCTGAAGCCATCAGCATGGAATAAACTGCACCATACAGCACTTTTTTTTGCATTTTATCATTTTTCTTCGATGGATTTGTAGAACAGATCCCAATCAAGCTCAGTAGCTACGCAACCTGCTTTGGAGAGCAGCACTCCGCGAGCCGGTATGCCGTGGCTGTGGCAGAGATCCAGTCCTTCTTTGATCTCCATGTGGCAGCCCACTCCGACGATGGCTCGCGGCCGGTATTTTTTGATCATCCTCTTGTTGAAGCTGGAGCCGGGCACGATGAAGAACCTATAGCCCATCTCCTCCGCACGTTTCTTGGCCTCTCCCACGCCGCAGCGGCCGCAGTTTATGCATTTTATCCCCTCTGGCGTGAGCTTAGCGGGACACTCTGTGCTGCGAACGCATTGGGGCATGAATATGGACCTGTCTTTGTAGGGAATCATCAAGAACTTCTTGTTGTTTATGTAGTTTCTCAGGCGGACGCCGACATCGTTTACAATGGAATCGTCGGCGCGAAAGATCCAGAATAAGGCTATGATTACATTTTCGAGAAGGACGATGCCAAGCAGCATATACCTGGCTGCAAAAAAGTTGCCGGTCTTAAATGAATAGATAATGAGCAGGGTGACAATTATGGATAGAATCAGGACTGCCACGGCTGAGAGCACCACGACCTCGCCCACCAGATAAAAGATCTGGTTTATATACTCGGGAAACATGACGGATCTAGGAAAAACATCCGGCATATAAATGGGTTGCCTTTTGAGCGGCGCAAGTTTTTTATCCCACCTGACAATGAGAATTACACCTTCGCCTTTATGAAATTTAATGAGGACTATAAAGATGGCTAAGATGCATAGCAGAAAGAAGGGTTCCTCCCGATCCCGACCACCCGCAGTGTCCAAAATACCTGCCTGGTCTGACGTATCCAAAGAGGAGCTGGAAAAGACGATCATGAAGCTGCACGAGAGTGGAATGGCCCCCAGTCGCATTGGCCTCACGCTCCGAGATCAATACGGTGTTCCCAGCATCAAGCTGGTCCTGGGCAAAAATGTCACAGGCTTCCTAAAGGAGAACAAGGTTCTGCCCGACATCCCGGAGGATCTCACCAATCTGATGAGAAAGGCTCTGCATGTCAGGAAGCATATCAGCGCCAACAAGAAGGACGTCCACAACAAGAGATCACTGCAGCTCACAGAGAACAAGGTGCGAAGACTGGTCAAATACTATCATGACTCCGGACGACTGGCGCCGGAATGGACTTACTCGCCGGAGACGGCTGAGATTCTCATCTCATGAAGCGGCTGGATAAAGCTGCAGAGGCTATAGCAAGGTCGATATTGCATTGCGACAGCATGCGTGTGATCTCACATAACGACGCAGACGGGATCACCTCCGCAGGGCTGATCTGCAATGCCCTCTTGCGTGCAGGGATACCTTTTCAGGCTACTTTGTTAAACCGCCTGGACGATTCTGTCTTTGCCGGGCTGGAGGGTCCTGTCGTGTTCTGCGATATGGGCAGCGGCAAGCCTGAGATCATATCCCGCGTCAAGGATGACTGTTTTGTTCTGGACCACCACCGGCCTGTGGGCACTCTCGCCTGCATGCACCTCAACCCTCATCTCTACGGAATAGATGGAGCCTTCGAGCTATCTGCGTCGGGTACCGTTTATTCGGTGGTGCGTCACATGGGCGAGAACTCCGATCTGGCCGGCCTGGCGCTGGTTGGAGCTATGGGCGACCGGCAGGGCATGATCGGCGCCAACAAGGCCATTTTGGCAGAAGCAGTGGCCTCCGGAGCGGTTGAGGTTAAGGCTGGCCTGATGATGTCGATGGACGGTCCGGCTGAGGAGGTATTCTCCAGTATCATCGAGCCGCTCTTGGACTTTGTCGGCGATCCTGAGAAAACCCGACGGTTCCTGGATGATCTGAAGATCACCGGCAATGTAGAGAGCCTTGGTGGAGAAGATCTGGCGAGGCTATGTACCGCCATCACACTGAAGCTGCTCATGCAGGGCAGCTTTGCAGCCGATTCCATCATTGGAGAGGCCATACGCCTCAAGCACGAGGTGGTGGAGAACTCGTTAGAGATGGTGCAGTTGCTCAATGCCTGCGGCAACAGAGATGTTCCTGGATTGGGACTGACACTGTGCCTGCGCGACGGCGGGTCCCTGGACCAGGCCCGGAAGATGGCGGCGGAATACAAGGGCCACATCATCCGCGAGATTGGCGTCTTGCGAGAGCAGAATAAGGTGATGAAGAACATTCGCTTCCTGCAGCTTGAGAATGGTGAGGCGGGGGCGGTTGTTTCTGGTCTGGGAATCCGGTATCTTTACACCGATCTACCTCTCATCACACTCAACCACAAAGACGACATGGTAAAGATATCGGCGCGGGGCAACAAGTTGCTCATTTCGCGGGGTCTTGACCTTTCCATTGCCCTTCGAAAGGCTGCCGGGGCCGTGGGCGGCGCGGGCGGGGGACATACCATCGCCAGTGGCGCTTCCATTCCCCCTGGGACCGAAGAACGGTTCCTGACAGTCCTGGACGAGATTGTGGGCGAGCAAATGCACGGCTCAGAGGAAGAGCTGGCGCCCACAGCGCCCACATCATCTTCTGGCGAGGACTGCACATGATCCGGGCTCGTCTGGTTTTTTGGGGGGAAGAGGCCGGAATAGCGGCCAGGGCAATAGAGCCCGACAATCTTCCCAACATGAGCCTTGTGGCGGACGTCGATCATCTTTCCCTCTCATTCTCCAATGAGAAGATAGGCACTCTGCTCTCAACGGTAGACGATCTGCTGATGAACATTAAAATAGCGGAAGAGACATTGACTTCTTCGGAGGATAGATGAGATTTCATTTAGAGGCAAGCTTCAGGCTGAGTGCAGATGCCTGCAAAGCTGAAGCTGCCGTTTCCGACTTCTTTGCAAAAGCTGGCCCTATTTTAGAAAAAGGTGCGCCTGAGGGCCAGGGCGCAAAGGTGACAGAGTGGAAGCTGGCCGGCAACAGGATCGATCTGGTCATCGACAGCGATCGGTTCGTGCGGGCCCATGATGCACTGCTCCGGCTGCGCCGGCCTCTCTCTGAGCTATTGGGAAAGCAGTTCCGAATTGGCGTGCGCGGTCTGGACGTGAACAAGTTCGAGATCGAGGTCGAGTCTGAGAGGGGAATCGAGCATAAGATCCCCTACGTCCGTGAGATCAGATTTGAGGGTGGCAGGCTCTATCTGTCTTTGGACGTGGGCAAGAGCGGCACTCTCGGCCAGGCGGAGATAGAAAACCGCATACCTGACAGGATCATCAGCCTTCTCGAGGACAAGCTGCAGAAGAGCTACGGCGGCAAGACCGAGCACTGGGAGCTTCTCTGGGAGAGCGCCGCACGCGAGCCCAAGTTCATCCGTGATCCTACGGAGGAGATGCAGAAAGCAGGCTGGATCAAACATGGATCGAGCCGCGGCCAGTGGATCTACGGGCCTGAAGCCACCCACGTCTTCCGCACCTTCGAAAAGATCGTTCTCGCGGAGATCATCGAGCCTTTGGGCTACAGTGAGATGATATTTCCAAAGCTGGACACCTGGGACGTCTGGAAGAAGAGCGGTCACGCTCAGGGCGTCTATCCTGAGATCTACTTCGTTTGTCCGCCCAAGACTCGCGATCCTGCATTCTGGGAAGAGGTCATGGATTACTACAAGGTCACCCATGAGGTTCCTCTCGACCTGGTCAAGGAGAAGATCGATGTTCCGATCGGCGGGATGTGTTATGCCCAGTGCCCCACCTTCTGGGGATTTCTGCAGGGAATGACTTTGCCGAATGCAGAGCTTCCGATCACCGTCTTCGACAGGTCCGGCACCAGTCACCGCTACGAGTCTGGTGGCATCCACGGCATCGAGCGAGTTGACGAGTTCCACAGAATCGAGATCGTGTGGCTAGGCACCCGTGAGCAGGTCCTGGAACAGGCTGAGAAGCTGAAGGTCTGCTACAAGCACATCTTCGAGGACATACTGGAGCTGACATGGCGAACTGCCTGGGTTACCCCCTGGTTCATGGCCCAGGAGGGAAAGACAGGTCTCGCCGAGATGTCGGGAGCCGGCACAGTTGACTATGAGGCGGTTTTGCCCTACAACGGAAACTGGATCGAGTTCCAGAACCTGTCAGTCAACGGCGAGAAGTACCCCAAGGGCTTTACAGTCAAGGCCCAGTCGGCAGAGTCGCTCTGGTCCGGGTGCAGCGGCGTGGGCCTGGAGAGATGGGCCTCGGCCTTCTTGAGCCAGAAGGGGCTCGACCCGGCCAACTGGCCTACTGCATTCAGGAAGCACTTCGGAGAGATGCCCAAAGGGATCAGGTTCCTCTGATCCTTAATTTTTTTCCGCAATTTTCAAGTACTATTATTATCCATTATATGAATATGAATATCAAATATACATCCATAATTTTAATGCTGGCGTTGCTGTTGGCAAATGGCGCCGCTGCCACCACCTGTGCAGTCTTCGTGCTGGACGAATACAAGATGACTGTCAATAATGCTCAGATCTACATTGATGACTCCGTCTCGTCTATAGGTACCACTGCTTACCATACCGGATTTGGGCTAAACTGCTGGGTTGGCGATCTCGATTTGAACGGCACGCACACTCTGACTGCAAAATGGTCCAGGTCGAGGCTGAATGGACTGCCTTACGAGGGGTCGGAAGTGGTGGACTTTGGTGGTGAGGCCAAGATGCTCATTCGCATTCCCACTCATGTCAGCTTGCTCTTCACCTTGGCGTAAAATCCGTCTTTAGCTGCCACCTTGACGAATCTGGCCGGAGTCTTTGCTTTGCTGACCACCACCGAGTCCTTGGAGGAGATGACGGTCGATGTCTGTCCGTCCACCACCACCAGAGCTTCCTTTTCCGGCAGCTTGAGCCGAACCTCGATCTCGCTGTCGCCCGGAATCACCCATGGTCGTGACGAGAGCTTGAAGGGGGCCATGGGGACCAGCACAATGGCATCCACCCTGGGATCGACGATAGGTCCGCCAGCTGACATCGCATATGCAGTTGAGCCCGTGGATGTGGCTATGATCACCCCATCCGCCCTGAAATCCTCCATGAGCGATCCGTCCACTATGATCTCGAACTCAATCATCTTGGCAGGGCTCGCTGTGAGAAATGCGATTTCATTGGTGGCAGAGGGCAATGAGACTCCATTAATCAGCAGCTTCAGGCGCGAGCGGACATCGACCTCAAAGCCGGATAAAAGCCTCACCAGAGTCTCAATGGCGTCTTTTGGCTCCACATCCACCAAAAATCCGAGGGTGCCCATGTTTATGCCCAGAATTGGTGCCGGATCAACCATTTTATGAATAGTTCGCAGAATTGTGCCGTCGCCCCCCACAGATACTATGAAGTCCACCTTCTGCCGTTCCATCTCAGCTACGCTCGTGCCATTCCGTCCAATTTGCAGAGCGAGATCCTCGTCCACGAAGATTTCAGTCCCGCGTCCCTGGCACTCGATCTCATAGATGAGCATCTGGGCCAGACGAACGGGATCCGGCTGCTGCCGGGAGACGAAGCCGATCTTAATTCCTGCCGCCTCCAATCAGCTTGAGCAGATCCGTGTGCCGCAAGCCGTTCGAGCCAATCAAGTCCCTCTTCTGCCACATGTTGCCGTCCAAAACAAGCCGGTTTCCTCTCTCGTCTGTCACCATTCCTCCAGCCTCCTCTAAAATGATCTTTCCTGCTGCGATGTCTACTACCCTCATCATGCCCCGCAGGTCCACGAAGGCATCCAGCTTTCCGGATGCAACCAGGGCCATCTCCAATGAGGAGCTTCCGAGAGTGCGAATGCGGCGCACGACGTCTCCCACTCCGGATATCCTGGCAGTGTGGGGCCGCAGCGTGTATGCTGAAATGCTGAAGATGGACAGGTCTGAACTGGAAGAGACATGCAGGCGGCCTGCCGTGTGGGAGTAAGCGCCTCTTCCGGCTTCCGCGTAGAAGCCCGTCTTTTGTGCCAGGTCGCAGATATAGCCGAAATGAAAATCGTCTTTGCTCAGGTAAATCGATACTGAATAGAATGGGATGCCGGAGATGGCATTAAATGTGCCGTCAAGAGGATCGAGGTGCAGGAAATAGTCAGGACTGCGATTGCTGCCGATGGAGACCTCGCCAATCTCCTCGCTGAGCACCAGAAAGCCGAGACCAGAGGCACGTAGTGTCTCAAGAACGGCGTTCTCTGCTACGCCGTCGATCTTCTTGGTGGGTGTGCCGTCAGCTCCCATCCGGACCACCTGGCCGCTGGCGGGCGTGCCCGTCATCTCATCTACCGCATCGGCTACGGCTCTTGACGCTGTATCGCACAGTTTCAATAGATCGTTGCCTTGGGGTGAAAGTTGCTCGCTCATCTCTTTCTACCTGGATTGCTCACTATAAAAGTTTCTCACTTGAGATTGAAAAGCTTTATAAAATGCTAATATAAAATGCTAGATTGTAACATGTTATCACATAACATAATGGAGGGATTCTATTGATCGTCGGCTTGCCTACTGATACATTTATTGGAGTCATAATCGTGCCTGTGGCCATATCACTACTGCTCTTGATCTGGGCTCTTAGGTGGTGATTGGCTTGGACTTTATTGGCACAGTAATTATAATTCTCTACTTTGTCGGCCTTGTGGCGATTGGAGCCCTGGCCTCCAAGAAGATCAAGAACTCCGAGGATTTCTTGGTCGCTGGAAGGAACCTGGGATTCTGGACATTCACTCTCCTGGTAGTGGCCAGCATCTGCAGCGGAATGACAATATTAGGCGTAGCGGGTCTCGGCTATGCCACAGGCTGGCCGAGCATCTGGGAGCAGATATTCGTGCCGCTTTCAGCAGCCGTCTGCATTCTTTTCTTTGGAACTAAGCTGCATGCTGTAGCCGCGAAGACTGGATATGTCACTGTGCAGGACTATTTCGCCCACCGCTTCTACAGCCCAAAGGGCATTCGCGGCGTCTCGGCGATCATCGGGTCTCTGATATCCATCATCTACCTGGTGGGCCAGTACATCTCCATCAGCATGGTGCTGTCCTGGCTGTTCGACATTCCCTACAACTGGGCTCTTGTGATTGGCGCTGTCATCGTCATGGCCTACACAATCCTCGGCGGCCTGTATGCCATAGGAATGGCCTCTTTGGTGCAGGGAATAATGATACTGCTGGGAGTCTTGCTGGTGGGGCCTGTGGTCATTTCTGCTGCAGGTGGACTAGAGCATATCAACGTCGTCCTGGCTGGCATAGATGTCAACATGACGCACCTGTGGTACCCACAGATGCATCCGCCGTATGCGAAGTACGCCTTCCTGACGCCCGAGTACCTGGTATCGTTCTTCTTCCTCTTGACATTCGGGCTGGCCGCGGCACCCCACGTGGTCAACAATGTCCTCGCAGCGAGGGACATCAAGTACTTCAAGTGGGCACCTTTTGCGGCATTTGTCGTCTACGCCGTGATCATGTACCTGTGCAAGATCTCTGGGTTTGCCGCCCGATCCTTGGTCAGCGAAAATCTCATCTCTCTTCCTGCCAATGTCACCAATCCTTCGGACTACAGCTTCATAGTGGCCTCAGAGTATGTCTTCCCTGCAATCTTCGCGCCGATTGTGGCCATAATAGTGCTGTCTGCTGTAATGTCTACCACCGACCGGCTGTTGCTGACCATCGGAAGCTATGTGAGCTGGGATGTCTACAAGCAGTTCATCAACAAGGACGCCTCGGAGAAGTCCATCACGCTGCTCAGCCGGGCGGCCATTCTGGTCTCTACCATCATCACCCTTTACCTGGCCTGGTCTAACCCGCCTGAGCTCTTGGCATGGTTGATCTGGATGGGAATCGGCGTGATGCTGGCCTGTTTCGTGACGCCCCTATTTGCAGGCCTGTACTGGCGGCGGGCCACTCGCGAGGGAGCTCTCGCCTCCATGATCGTGGGACTGGTGGGAATTTCCATCATCAGCTATGCCCAGTACATCAAGGTCATTGCATTGCCCATGCATCCCAGCATGTATGGTTTTATTCTATCTCTGGCGGCTATGATTTTGGTCAGCTTGGCTACCGAAAAGCCGTCCGAGAAGGTGCTGGATGAGACCAAGACCGGCATGTTCATCCGGGAGCGCAAGGCCTGAGCCGAATTGATCCGGCCACCGGCCAAGCGGGCTGTTGCCTGCTTGGCCTGGTCAATGGCCTGGGAGC
>JAJRAX010000349.1 GCA_028679775.1 Methanothrix sp.
ACTATGATGGATTGTACTGCGTGGAATCTGACGATTTTGTTTTCTTTTTCAAGTACCAGAAATATTATTCCTGTTATCCACCAGCCGAGGTAACATAGTAGCCCAGCGGAGTTTTGCTGTATGCCGGTACTGGTTTTATTGTTCTCTTCGCTCATTTCACACTCCTTGTTTCTGGATAGACACTGTATTGCAAATGAGTGTATCTTAGCAGAACGCGATTGTCAAGATTTGGCATCTTGTAAATGAATAATTTAATCTGAAAAATTAGAGTCAGGCTGAAGAACTATGTAGAAAAGGAAAAAAGATATTTGAAGAATTTGGCTGCCGATCCAGGGCTCGAACCTGGGCATACGGATTCAAAGTCCGCTGTGCTACCACTACACAAATCGGCAACGCAGATTTATTATAACTCAATCTATCGCTTTTCAGCAATCTTTTAAATTCGTTCTTTTTATTATACCTTTTCCATCCGGCTTTTCTCCGTATCCCTCGCTTTCTCACCTGAGTCCTCGGACTTCTTGGGCTTTACAATGTAAAATCTTCTATTTGCTTTAGAACCACACAAAAAGAGATTGGATTAAAAATAATCGCCCTTGGATCAGGAAATATCATCCCGCACATAGAGATACCGGAATTCAGCTAATGTGGATAATTATCCCGGACAGCCGGATATCACCTGGTATCGTTACAAAGAGCATGTCAGCATCATTCCGATTGTCGTTTTCGGCTATAATATAATTATTGAACAATATTTACATGGAGGGAATATCATGGTCGAACGTACCACCTATATCACTCCCGGCGAAACAGCACCAGATTTTACTTTAAAGGATCAGTATGGCCAGGATTTTATTCTCTCTTCAAATCAAGGCAAAAAGGTTCTACTTTCCTTCCATCCTTTGGCTGCGACAGGAGTATGTACTAGGCAAATGGAAGCCCTTGAGGCTCATTTTGCTGAAATCAATGCTTTGAATACTGTTCCAGTTGGCATTAGTGTAGATGCAGTACCGTCAAAGAAGCTGTGGTCGGATAATATGAAATTGAAAAATCTTCGTATCCTGGCAGACTTTTGGCCGCACGGTGAGGTTATTAAAAAATACGGTTTGTTCCGGGAGAAGAACGGTTTCTCCGAACGTGCCAATATTATTGTTGGGGTGGATGGGAAAGTCCAATGGGTCAAGGTTTACGAGATAAGCAATCTTCCTGATATCGATGAAGTTATCAATCACCTCAAATAACTTAAACGCTTGTTATCTGAATTATTCCTTCACCATGGTAAAACTGAA
>JAJRAX010000158.1 GCA_028679775.1 Methanothrix sp.
AAGCTCCGCCCAAATAATGACTTGGCGCTAGAAAACCACCTTAAAAGCGTTCTTTATTCCCTACATGCGCGAAGTTAAGGATTCAAATTACAGGGAAATTACAGCCAAATTGCAGGGCGGAAGATTCTCATGTCGGAATTTGGCAGGATAGCGCTATCCTGCGATCGAAAATGACCTCTTAGAAGCATACGGGCTTGATGAGATTTTGCAGCTCTTCTTGCGAGACGCTCATTTCTGCGATTCGGGCAGCATCGCCGTCGAGACTTCAAATCTTGAAATTACCAAATTACAATTAAATTACAATTTTGAAATGCAGGATGGAATCCATCGTGAAAGGCAAACGAGGAATACAGCTCTCAGATGAGGAAAAAGGACGAATTCGTGAATACATCGATTACCAGAAGCTCTACAGCACTTCCCGGGAGAAGCTCGCCTCGATGATCCAGGCAGATCTGGGCATCGAGGTCTCCGGCGTCTCGGCTGCCAGGATCCGCAAGGAGGCGTTCCAGGACATAGACACCGCCAACTCTCGCAAGGAAGCCGGCATTCGTGAGAAGATCCTGGAGCATGTCGAGCTCGAAGCTCCCAAGGTGCTCGGCTATATTCAGGATGAGATCTCCTCGCTTCGCACAAGAGCCTTTGGTGACAAAGAGAAGGGCATCGAAGCTGAGGAGATGAGCATCAACGAACGTGCTCGAGTGAGCGGTGCCATTCTGGCGGCCTGCAAGACTCTGATCGAGATCATCGGCCCGCCCAAGCCCGACCGGCACATCACCACAACCATCGAGATCCTGGAGACTGCGGATATTTCTGAGTTCATGAAATACGGGGACAAGGACCGCGGCACAGATACCTCCGGAGACCAGGAAAGCTGAGCTTGGTCACGGCGAGTGGAATGATCTGCATTCCGGAGGTTTTGTGCATCCTGTCAAACCCACACTAAATCGCGAGGAACCGAATATCATTTGCAGATAATTAAGGCCCGGGTAAAAAGCCCGGCCCAAAGACCTTGGATTTCCAATAGATGGTCCGGTTAAAATTTCCTGCAGCGCATCTATTCGGGGACTATCTTTAGGGACCAGCGATTGAGCTGGCCTTTGTCCAGCGGTGCCAGATCTGCTACCTTCAAGGACCACTTCCCCATTATGGTCTCGCCTGCGAGCGTTGCGAGTTTCGGAGTCGTGTCAGCAGAATAGGTCTGCTTGAGGTTATCCTGGCCTACGCCAAACCTATTATGCAGGTCTATGCTCGTTCCCTTTGGCGATTTGAGAGTCACTTTAAGATCGCCTATATAGGTATGAGTTATATCAACAGAGACCTCCACGCTCTTTGCTTTGCCGGGAGCGTCGATATCAAAGGATCTCGTAATCCCCGTCTTTTTGTTATCCGGTATTTTCTGGGAAACGGCTTCTTCAACATATATTTCGTCGATCATACCATCATTCTTGACGAATTTGAATAGTATATTTGGCCCATCCCCAATATCCCTTAACTCAAGCTCCGACGACGTGCCATCCCACCACCTGCTATTGGGCTTTGTGGAGTCGCCAAAGCTCTGGTTCCTTGAACTGAACAGATCATCAGCATCGCCGGCGTTGACCCCGTGCTCCAGATCAAATCGGTTGTCTGCTTGAACTAAGGAGCATTCGAAATGTTTTTGCTTCGTCATGAATTCGTATTCGTTGTCCCCAAGCTCATCCACGTGCCAGATTGCAAGTCCAGAGCAGGGCAGTGATTTGTCCCTCTTCTCCTGGTTTCTAGCCTCAATTATGTAATACTCGACGGTGTCCTTGGCAATCTTGAAGAACTCATTAGTGCCAGCCTTGGCCGTGTAGGTATCCACTGCAAGGGGTGTCTCTTTGTCGGCCCATCCGGCCTTGCACTTGAGGTAAGCACAGGGCTGGACCGGGTTCTTATCATCGGGCCCGCCATAGGCCATGAGACAGTAATTACCGACGCCTGCAGACTGAATCCCCTCGTATCCATAGTCATAGAGATCGGGAAAGTCGCAGACCATGTGGCCATTTTCATGACAGAAGGTTGCCAGAGTCAACTGGCTGCCCATGTTTGTTATTTGGTAATCAAAGATCTTCTTCCCCTCACCTATATCGACAGGAGAAACCAGAGACCAGGAGTGGGGCCAGAGACCCTCGGACCAGTTGTTCACCGTCGGCCCGGCGTAAAATACGTTCAGAGCATAGACGAATCCCTCGTTATCCGCGCTCAGGCTGGAGAAATCGAATCCTTTTTCCTTGAGATCCTCGATGGCCTCGAATATCAGCTCACGGGCCCTCGATCCATATGGTATGGCAGGATTGGTATAATAAGCCCTGTTGTTCTTGGCGGTATAATATGGAGTGACCACATTCGTGTAATTCACTCTCCCTCCAGAGATGTCGGAATAGTAATCATTGACGGAGCCAGAGTTTCCATAGCCTGCATAACCTTTTTGATTGCAGAAATTCTCGACATCCGACTTGGAGATTGTGCCTGGAACGTCGGGGAATTGGACAAGGATGCAGAGGCCCACATAGTCGCCTATTGTCTTACGTCTCGGTGGTGCCGCGATGATTCCCCTAGAGGCCATCGTCATTTTTTTTGCGTTCTTTTCCTCCTGGATTCGTTCCTGCCATCGAGTCATCCGAGTCATCTTGTTGAAGGACGCCCTGGCCATCTCTTTGGCAGCGGGCTCCGATATCCGTATGTGCTTTGGGATACCTAAAGCGGCAGGATCGGCAGTTCCCACTCGGGAGCCAGTCGGCTCCAGGAAGCTCTTATCGGCTGATAGCTTTGCATACTCATAGAAGTTGTCCACCGGATTCTTAACCACGGTGTATCCATCCATAGTCTCGAAGACCGCATAATGCTGGTTACCCCAGCCCCGGAGGCTGATTTGAGTGCCGTCGGGCTGCGAAAATTCAAATTCTTTGTTAGAGAACGGTCTGGGCATATTCAATTCCTCCTCTTACTTTTTCTAATATTGAATCCAGGATGCGTGGCGAATCCATTATTGAGAATAAGGTTTGCTTGTTGATGGGCTCTAGCTATTACATTGACAGTTAATGTATCACCCGCATTCATCCTTGGTGCAGCTGAAATATGGTTCGTATCAGACATTTTAATCTCCGTTAAAAATATCGGATACAGCTAAAGATAGTGGACACCATCACTATTATTTAAAAGTAATCAATCTTTCTTTTTTACTAAAGTAATTTTTACAAGAACTCCGTTTATCTTCTTCGATCTTCTGATATTGTCATCATTCTAACAAAACTATATATTGGATGAATAATAATAGTGTTTGCAGAAAATTGATTAATAACAGAAGCTTAATCGAAGCACTGCAAAGGCCAATGGACTGCAGGGTATAAGAGCTAATTCCAGCTTTGAACAGTATGTGTAACCTGCAAGGGCCCTGGACCGCATCAAGGGCGTGGACTATCCGAAGATCATGGACCTCGTCATCGCCAGCACCCTGAGGCCGCAAAATGAGCAGGGGACGACATACGGACCGCATATCTGCATGGATGCATCCGGCCTGGGGGCCCCCATCAGGGATTATCTGCTAAAGTCCGGCGTGATCAACGGCGGTAAATCTATATCCTTTGGTTTTCACAGGCGGGGAAGCTGCACGCTTCGATAAGGTGACCTTCAACTACAACATCAGCAAGAGCCTGATAATATCGAATTTTCTGAGCCTGATGCAGCGCAAAAGGTTCGACTACAGCCCCGGTCTGGAGGCATTGCCGCTGTTAAATCAGGAGATCTCTTCGTTCAAATATCATCTGACTTCTTCGGGCATACCGGCTTTGATGCTGAAGTCGGGGCCCATGCCGATCTCATCTGCGCCATATGCATCCCACTGATCATCGGCGAGTGGCAGTTCCAGGTGCCGCCAGAGTATGACAGCGATGATTCTTCGGGGAAATACGAAGCCATTGAAATGTTCCCTGGCCTTGATGCATGCCTCCCTGGCAGCTTAAGCCGCATGGCCAAGGAATATCTGGACTGAGGCCATTTACAGGAATCCGATAGAGAAGGAGGTGTGAATGACCGTTCATCATAGGGACAAAGGCCCGCCTAGTGCTCGCGCTGCGATTGGACTCAAGCCGATTGAATTGCGACGGTCATATCGTGGGCCATTGGTCGTTTCGACCAATCGACACCCAAAAAAAAGCCTATTGCTACTTATTTAAGAGTATATCAACCATTGTTTTCCGTGGCTGGTTGAACACGTCCTTTACTCTTTTCCTGAATTCATCGGATGTAATATGTTCCTCATGAGTTCCGATAATGAATTTTATATTCGGAAATTTTTCATTTAATGAATTCATATACTTTTCCCTGAACGGACAAAGCGCTTTCATGCAGTAGCTTAGATGCACCGCATCAATTCTGAATTCTGTCAATGCCCTGATTCGGTTAATTAGCTTATCGGGACCCGTAAGAGTTGGACAGCCAGGGCAGTTAATGATCCCTACGAGATCCAGTGGTTCATCCACAGGATAATCAGCAAAGGCACCTCTTCTCTTGCGCAAGTCCGCCAGACAGCTAACAGATGAGCATCCTAGGTCTTGTGTTGCATTCGAGCAAGTCAATATTCCTATTCTCACCATAGGTCAACCTCTTTTATCAACTTCATATCCTCTTGGAATATCACCCTAACGCGAAGGGCATTTTTTTCGTCCTAAATGAAGGATAACTGCGAAAACGCCTCTACTGGAAGGAATGAGTTCAAATAAGGGCAAAGATGCTTGGGCTCTATACCACAGCCCTCAATCCTGCTGTCGAGGCAGAGGCCACAAGGGCAGTATCGAAATAACTGGAAGAACTTGAAAGAAATGGCCTGGTCAAAACAGATGGGAAGGACTGGCAATGGACGGCCTGATTGAAGGCTTTCGGCGGGATTGCCAAGTCAGAGGGATGGCCGAGAGATTTGTTGAATCCTATCTTAATTGCATCAAAATCTGCCGCAGATATCTGGCTGGCCAGGAGAAGGATATTCTAACCCACATTCTTATGTAAAACTCCTTAAAACAAAGCGGGAGATGGTATCTATCCGCCCCCGCTTGGCCCTTTTCTAACCTCGTAACCAGCTTTAACAATATACTTGATCATTTCCTCCAAGTCTATCTCAGTTGATGAAGATGCTTTTTCGATGTCGATCTTAATCTTTTTACTAATAACACCCTCATGATACATCTCTCTGTTCATCAATAGATGATGGAGTATGCAGAGGACTTTTCTGGCAAGTGCAACCACAGCTACATTAGATCCTTTCTTCGACTTTATTCTGAGAAAGAATCTTTTCAGCTTTGAATTCCTGCCTCCTGCAATAACGTGCGCAACCTGCACCAATATCCATCTAATATGCCTCGATCCATGTTTGGTGATGCTACCTGTTAAAAGCTTATCAGCAGACTGATAGACTGAAGGAACAAGACCTGCCCAGGCTGCAAGCTGCTCTGGCTTTTTGAAATCAGTGATATCGCCAATTTCAGCAAGGAGGGTGGAGGCTGAAGTGAATCCTACGCCGGGAATAGACATCGCTATCTTTAGATCAGCGTTTCGATGAGCGCTTCTAGCCTTGATCTCTACGCCAAGCTCATCGATCCGCTTCTGAATCGCTTCCATTTGTTCCAAAGAGCCGCGTATCAGAAAGATCTGTGTTAAGTCGAGGCTGCCTTTGATTGCTTCTTTGATCTCATCAGCTTTCTTTTTAATCCTTTTCAGCTTAATGCCTTTGAGGATGTCGTCGATAGTCCGTCCTTCAAGCAGACCGTTCAGAACATATCGACCGCTCTTGCCGAAGATATCAGATAGAACTGAGGAGAGCTTGATCCCACATGATTCAAGAGCATGATGGACTCTGTTCTTCTCCCGCGTCATGTCATTGACATAACCTTCTCTGATTCTTTGTTAGCCTCCTGAGATCTCGATCTGCTTTTGGGAAGATCCTTGAAGGCTCGATCATACCGTTGAGACATAACTCTGCAATCCAGTCAGCATCGTCTAAGTGGTTGTATTGAAATAACATAGGATGAAATATGCGTATGGTTTAAATGATATCGATATCATTTAGGCATTCAAAATCCATGTTCACATATTTATTCACCTAAGTTATTTCGTTACAATCACTAAGTCGTTCTTGTTTCCAGGTGTGTGCTTGATCTTGTAGGCGTTAGCGACAATGAGGCCAACGGACCCTTCCAAAACCGTATGAATGGGGACCCAATAAGTTCCTGTAGACTCAACTGCCACCTGCTCGCAGCCATTTTCGATGACCCAATTCT
>JAJRAX010000159.1 GCA_028679775.1 Methanothrix sp.
AAGCTCGGTAGAGGATTTTTTAAGTCAGACCGTTAAGTCCGGGGCCAGGTCGATCCTGGGACGAGATCTTCAGGGAACATATTGCCCTGGCGAGGCTGCCCATAGGGATGTCATCATCCGGGCCGAGCATCATCTCTCTACAATGCTGGTTCGGGTGCAGTGGGGCCGCGACAAGAGGGAGAGCCTACCCGAGAGGTACCAGGTAGCTTTGAGAAATGGCGAGCAGCTTGTCCCGGTGGGATGGGTTAGGCACGGGCTGTCCAAGAAGGATCAACTGGCACTCTCTTCAGTGCTCCTGCCCCTGATGAATGGCGAAGATAGCGAGGCGGTCGTTGTCGCTGCCCAGATCCGTCTTATGCTCAGGGTCCGAGGAGCACATAAAAGCGGAGACGAATTTGTCCTTCTTGATCCCATGATCGTGGGGCATAGGCTGCACTCCTCAGTTGAAGATGCCGATGATATGAGTCTCTTGGAGAATATCTGCATTCAATGATCTTGCGACCTTTTGACCCATGGAAGAGCGAGCTATGCACCTGTCCGCCAAAGTTAAGCCTCAATCCCTACACAGGATGCCCGCACGGCTGCCTTTATTGTTATGCTTCATCCTACATCCCCAATTTTGGAGTTTGCAGGCCCAAAGCAGATCTCCATAAACGTCTGGCCAGGGAGGCCATAAAGGTCACGCCGGGAAGCATTGTGGCCATGTCCAACAGCTCGGACCCCTATCCACCCAAAGAGGAAGAGCTACGGCTGTCTCGGGGATGCCTGAGGATACTGAAATACCGCAAGCTGTCTGTGCAGGTGGTGACCAAGTCCCATCTGGTGGCCCAGGATGCGCGTCTTCTGGCAAGCATGAAGGCCTGCGTGGCAATCACAATCACAACGCTTGATGACTCAATCAGCCGCAGGCTGGAGCCAGGAGCGTCTCTTCCAAAAGAGCGCATTCTTGCGTTGACCAGTTTGGCCGAGGCGGGCGTGCCCGTATCAGTCCGAATTGATCCCATCATTCCAGGCATCAATGATCAGGAGATCGAGGGTCTAGTAGCAGCAGTCTGCCGAGCCGGTGCCAGGCACATAACCTCCTCCACTTATAAAGCCCGGCCTGGGAGCTTGAAGAGGATCATCTCTGCTTTTCCGAAAGAATGCGCGGCTTTGGAGAGGCTGTTTGCCGGAGGCCATCGTGTGGCTGGTAGTTCTTATCTTCCTTTCGAGATCAGAGAGGGGCTGATGAACAAAGTAAGAGAAAAAGCAAAATTGGTGGGACTGACATTCTCGTCTTGTCGGGAAGGATCGGTGCCGGTTCCTGGAATAAGTTGTGATGGATCTCATTTATTGGCGGGAGAGAAAGGTCTTTAATGTCTCTGCTCAACTCATCTCTGTCAGAGCTATTTCTGCCACATTCGCTTCGTCAGCGTTGCGCCGCCATGACGGCTCGATGGCAGGAATGCGATGCCGCCCCTTAATAGTGGTCTATGTCCATGAAAGTCTATTTATATGAAGAATAACTAGACTTGACGACAATTCTTCTCAAAAGGGAGGATGTTCAATCTACAGTCATAAATGCTATGCGCTAGAGGAATAGGAGGTATTCAATATGAGGAAAGTTCTGGCTATTACAGTGGCCCTCATGGTAGCAGCCATCGTTATAATGCCTGCGTTAGGGTACACTAATCAAGCTGCAGGAAATCAATCTTACTCAGTAAAATCAGGCGATAAACCCGATTACAGCTTTACGACAGGATCTCCCGCCCATAACTTAACTGCGGATACGGTGACAAAGCAGTATTCATTCAAGTCCACGGCCGTAACAAGCACCAGGATGGCCTACTCGTTCAAGCAGAGCGGAAGGCAGGATTACACCTTTAAGACGTTAGGTGTCGATAATGCCGTTGCTGAGGGCATGAAGGTCCAGAAAGATACAGCGTTGCTCGGAAGCATGAACAAGAAGGCAACTGCTGAGCCAGTGGTAGCTGAGGCTGAGCCAGTGGCCGAGGTTGCAGCCGCACCAGCGGTTGAGCCTAAATTCTCCATCGAGGGCGTTGTCGTAGACAATAGCCAGACCGGTCTCTCCGGCTGGACACTGAACCTGTCCAAGGATGGTGCAGTTGTAAATAGCGTGGCTTCTGCAGCTGATGGAAAGTTCGCATTCGCAGATCTGGCTGCCGGCGAGTACGCAGTCTCCGAGGCCCTTGCAGATGGCTGGAGCATCGTATCCCCAGCAGAGGGCTCTGCTGTAGTGACCATCACTGATGCCAATGTAACTGACCTGGTATTCGTCAATCAGCTCGTGCCGGTAGTAGTTGCCGTGCCAGCCGCTGAGAACGCCACAGTCAGCATAAATGAAACAGCCGTCAACACCACCGTCGTCGATACTGCAGCAGTCAATACCACTGCCATCAACGCAACAGTGTAAATCCAGCAAATCAAGGATCTCGTCACGGCAAAGGCCCTGTAGCATTCAGGGTTTCCTTTTTTTTGTTTTTTTGGCCAATAGGCTTTCATAGATTGAAGGGCAAAATAGCTACAACAGATTGGGAGATAATTATGAACGCCAGGGCAATATGGATGCTGTTAAGCATCTTAATGTTAATATCGGTGGGAACTGTCTATGCCCAAGGATTATATGGGTCTCTTCCCTGCCAGGCAAGAAATGCATTGGAAGCCTATTGTGTGAATCGTGGTGGCTGTCCCAGTGGAGTATACTGCTATTTTCCGGACGGAAGCTCCTGTGAGCTGCACTCCCTGTATAACGGCACCTGCCCAGGATCAGCATACTACGAGCAGGCAATATGGATGGCAGAGGCCTACAACTTCCTTTACGGCGACAGCGGATACAGTACTCCAGTAGCTCTTTATCAGTATCCCACCTATTCGAATCCGTCCTATTATCCCTATTACTATGGTCCAACCTATGGGTGAACATAATGAGTTCTGAAGCATTTGTGCCTTTGTGGTGATCGGCATGCGACGGATTACCACAAAGACACAAAGAAATATTAATGCCTGATCTTAATTATGCCAGAAGATCCTGCTTGAACTTATCGAAGCCGATCTCCTCGATGAACTCGCCCAGACGCTGCTTTTTCGCGTGGTCCTTGTAGTATCTGATAATCCTGTCGATGAGCGCAAGTGCTTCCTCATCTGAGAGATTCTCAGCCAGCGTCCTGCCCAGACGGGGCTTGACTCCGCTGCTTCCGCCTACCAGAATCTTCCAGCCCTTGGACATTCCTATCAAGCCGATGTCCTTTACAGCGGGCTCAGCGCAGGAGTTGGCACATCCCGACACGCCGATCTTGAACTTCCATGGAAGCTGCATGCCGTGATATAGCTCATCAAGCTTCAGGCCCACACCTACGGAATCCTGCTGGCCGCGCTTGCAGAAGGTGGTTCCAGGACAGATCTTGACGCTTCGAACGCATAGACCAATGGCTGCACCGGGCTTCATCCCCAGATCCTTCCATGCATCATCTATGTCCTTGGGATCAATTCCAACGATTGCGATTCTCTGCGCGGATGTGATCTTGAGAACCTTGGCGTTGTACTTCTCAGCCACATCGGCGATCCTGCGCAGCCCCGCCGGGTCTATTATCCCGCCTGCAATATGCGGCGCTATGGCAAAGGTCTCTTTGTCCCTCTGCAAAATTGCGCCCTTATCCAGAATATCTTTGGACATGTATCTCGCCTCACTTAAATACCGAAAATATAACGCTATCTGAGAATATAAGGGTTCTTCACTGAATTGTGTGGGCTGGACTGCACGGAGGGAGCAAACATGAGATTATGTTGACAGATGACATATTATTTTCAATAATTGTAATTTAACGCAAAAATCTCCGCGATTAGGAATCTTCTATGAGATTGCTGATGAGGAGCCTCATTAATCCTTGGCGGCTCAATTGCTCATCAGTACTTCTCCGCTGAGTTTTGTTCTGCCATCATGCGTGCGCCTTTACCTGCGAGGCAGCCCCACTGGGCCTGCTCTTGCGGTGCCGTATGATGTGGCGCGAGCGTTTTCCTACTATTTCCTCGCTCTTGACCCACTCACCCGTCTCATCGTCCTTCTCGTACTGCTCTTTCACGGACGACCAGGCAGCTTCGTGAGATGCCTTCTCGCGTGCTGCGTCCTCGGCGTCAGCAAGGTCTTCCCAACAGCTGTTAAAGGTCTTCATGTAAAGGGCCTTGGCGCGGCTGGGCAGGTTCCTCACGCTTTTGGGCAGCTCGCTTATGCTCTCGTATGGCATCAAATACACCTCCTGTCGATGTTTGAGCATTGTAATAACCTGCTTACTATGTAGATCCTGGTTAAAAGGTTTTGGATCAATTATGTGATGCACCTCGCGACGGCATCCTTCCAGTCGATCGCGAATACTATCTCCCGGAATCACAAAAAAAAGAATTCGCCGGGAATGCCTGAGTGACTTCCTCCCATGCCCCTGAAGGGGCAGGGCTTCCTGCTTCATCGAGCACCTTCGGGTTCTCCACAGGCTTGAATTCGACGCAGTCC
>JAJRAX010000323.1 GCA_028679775.1 Methanothrix sp.
AAAGCCCTCATGGCTGAGGAGATAGCGAGAGTGCTCGCAGATCTGGATCCGACTTACGTCGAGCCCATCCTGGAGATGACGCTCAAAAACACCACCATGTTGCGCTGGAAGATGGTGCACGTGGCCCGAAAGTTCGGGGCATTCTCCAGAGACATAGACTATCAGAGGGTGAGCATGCAAAAGCTTCTGGCAGTCTTCGAGGGCACGCCCATGTATCGGGAAGCCTTGAGGGAGATCTATCACGACCGGCTGGACATAGAGAGGGCCAAATGGGTTATCGAGAAGATCAAAGAAGGCTCAATTGAGATAGTCACCAGTTCGTTGAGTCCCATAGGCACCTCGGGCCGGGGCGGGGGTAGAGATGTCACAAGCCCGGAGCATGCTGATGCAGCTGTCATTGGTCTACTAAAGAACCGGATCATGAACGACCGGGTGCTTTTATTCTGCGTCAACTGCAAGAAATGGAAGAGCCTGCGCCCTGTCGAGCGCGTGCCTGAGCAGCCTGAGTGCCCTCTATGCGGCTCACGAATGGTGGCGGCCTTGAAGCCCTGGGAGGAGGAGGAGATCAAGGTTGTCAAGAAGCCTGAGAAGAAGAAGACTGCAGAGGACCGACGCAGGACAAAAAGGGTCTTTCGAAATGCCAACTTGGTCTTGAGCTACGGCAAGACGGCAGCCATCGCTTTAGCGAGCCGGGGGCTAGGACCAGAAACGGCGGCGCGCGTCGTCGGAAAGAGGCAGAAGGACGAGCTGGAGTTCTACCGGGACATACTGAAAGCCGAGAGGGAGTACGCCAGGACAAAGCGGTTTTGGGGATGAGATGGCGAGGGGTTCGATTTGAAGCGCTCAGGCTTTTAATGACCATTTCAGCTCTGCTTTTATCTCGGCAAGCACATCATCCAAGTACATCTCCTTTGACTCTACCAGATCAGGAGAATGCTTGTGATCGGGAAAGGTCCCAAGATCTTTATGATGAGGTGCATTATCCCATCTAATTCTCAACAATCCGCCTTCATCCTGCCAGTGATAGGAATATAGGTAGCTATCGATAGAGTTATACTCCCTGATGAAAAGTTCGCTGCCGTCTATTAGGACCGCTTTTGCCTTAAGATAATAATAACTATCGCTGCTCTTGAAATCCAGGACTTCAAAGCTCTTGACTAATTCATCTTCAAGCGATTTTAAAGTTCGTAGCATCTTTAATCAGATCTAACTTAGACATCAAGTCTTTAAGATTCTCAACGTAGGCCTTCCATTCTATAAAATCATCCCAGCGCTCAAAATCCTCAGTCTGCTGCGGCATTTTATTCTCAAAGGCTTGAAGACCGCACCCATATTTCCGCTCAAAGGATCGGATTCGCTCTTTTATGGGAGCGATCTGAGATATGAGCTTCAATTTCTCAAAAGCTCTCACATCATCAACGGAAACAACAACACAGGTATCTTCACTCATCCAGAACATCTAGGCATCTTTTAGTATAAAATTCTCACCTCACTCGACGAAGAGTTCCGTAGAGAGAGAAGACTGCGGAGGGGAAAAAGGACAAAAAGGGTCTTTCGGAACGCCAATTTGGTCCTGAGCTACAGAAAGACGGCCGCGATAGCGCTGGCGATCAGGGGGCTAGGACCCGAGACGGCAGCGCGCGTCGTCGGAAAGAGGCAGAAGGACGAGCTGGAGTTCTACCGGGATATCTTAAAGGCGGAGAGAGAGTACGCGAGGACGAAGCGATTTGGGGGATGAGTATCTATAAATCTCATAAGCAATAAGGGCCAGTCTGCATGAAATATTTCAAAAATAAGCAGAGGTTCAGAAAGGCATTGATCATATTATCATTCGTGCTATTGCCTGTTACCTTTGCTTATATTTCCTGTCCGATAATAATTGGAGCTGCATCCAAAGGGATTGTTTCCGGCGGCCTGATAGTATTCATCCTTCTCTTTGTGAGTTCATTATTTTTTGGGAGGCTCTGGTGCGGGTGGCTTTGCCCGGCAGGTGGGCTGCAAGAAATTTACTTTGAGATAAATAATAGACGTACTAATATTATGACGCTGAACTGGCTAAAATACATGATATTCCTTGCAATTATTTTCATCCCCCTTATATCTGCAATTCACTCTGCAGGAGGATTAAAGACTATCGAATTTTTTTATAACACCGATCATGGAATCTCTATCGCAAAGCAAGGAGCATACGCAATATTCTTTGTCCAAATCACTTTTATCACAATATTTGCCCTGCTGGCAGGAAAACGTGGCTTTTGTCATTATTTCTGTCCGATTGCGGTGATTATGATCATAGGAAGGAAGATCCGAAATCTCATCAGTTGGCCCGCGCTTCACCTGTCAACGGATGCAAGCCGGTGCACGGACTGCAGGAATTGCTCAAAATGCTGTCCAATGGGGCTTGATGTCAATGCTATGGTCCGGCAGAGACGAATGGAGAACGCTGAGTGCATTCTCTGCGGCTGCTGTGCGGATGTATGCCAAAAACATGCGATCTGCTATTCATTGACCAGATTAAACAAAGTCTAAATACAGTGAATGAATATAGTTTTCTGAGGTGAAATTAATGAAAAAGACGTTGACCATTCTTCTCGCGGCCCTTCTCACGATTCTGGCCTGCATGGTAACCGTTTATGCCGATGATGATGCCGAAGGTGATGATGCAGATGAATCCGAAGAGAGCGAGACTGGAGGCGATGGCTCAGATGACGATGACAACAAGAACAGTACGCCTGGCTTTGAGTTGACATTTGCCGCAGCGGCTTTGCTCGCAGCAAAACGGATCAGGGCTTGCCTGCTTTAATATTTATAATCCAAACCCCAGTGCACTTTTTTTCTAAGATCGAAACGGTTAAGGTCTAAATGCTTCATTGGGGATGACATGACTT
>JAJRAX010000160.1 GCA_028679775.1 Methanothrix sp.
ATCCTGAGAGCAACAATGCTACAAATATACTTCTTGCCAGCCCTAATTCCCGCATTTCTGCGCGCTCTGCCTCCTCCTCCTGCGGGGCCTCCACGCACGGGCGCACGTCCTCTTGACGAAGGCGAGGCTCACATCATCGTCTACCAAATATCACGCCGGATCACAAGCCTGCAACTTCCATCCTAACCTTTTCTATGAATAATGAATGATGCTAGCAATGATTAAGAGATTAATTATAATTTATATTGCTGACCGACACCCTTATAGCCAGTTATTGTGCTACATGCTACCACGTACCACAAAATGGCAGCAGGACCGGGCAGGAGCATCACATAATCATGTTTCAGGCCCCTTTTCTGCATCCGTGAACAAAATCGGTGGAGTTGGTGATAAGATTGCTTGGCTTTGATGATCCCTGGATTTGGGGCGTATATCTTCTTTGCATATTAAGCGCACTACTGTGCTTGGTTTACGGCATAATAAACTGGAACCGAGAGGGAGAGCTTGAGGCAATAGAGATCAAAGAAGAAGCCGCATGGGAAGCTAATGAGGAAGAGATGCAGGAAAAAGAGCTGGGGCTGTGATTTAGATGAATGTTCTTCTCCTAAACATAATAATTCTGATCTACCTTCTTGCCACCATCTATCTGGGTTACAGAGGCTGGAAATCAACCAAAGACTCAGAGGGCTACCTGGTCGCAGGCAGAAAGACCCACCCCTACATCATGGCCATGAGCTACGGAGCCACATTCATAAGCACCTCGGCCATCGTGGGCTTCGGCGGCAATGCCGCCCTCTTCGGAATGGGGCTACTATGGCTAACATTTTTCAATATATTCGTGGGCATCTTTGTGGCATTCATAGTTTACGGCAAACGAACCCGCAAGATGGGCCATAACCTCAACGCAATGACCTTCCCGGAGCTGCTGGGCAAGAGATTTGACAGCAGGTTCATCCAATATGGCAGCGGCATTCTCATCTTCCTCGGAATGCCCCTTTACGCCTCCGTGGTCCTGATAGGTGCCGCCCGGTTCATGGAGACGACTCTTGCCATCGACTTTGATGTGGCGCTCCTCATCTATTCTGTGATCATTGCCGCATATGTCATCTGGGGAGGTTTGCGAGGAGTCATGTATACCGATGCCATGCAGGGGACGATCATGTTCGCAGGCATGGTAATTCTGCTCTTCATCACCTATTCCCATCTGGGGGGAATCGTCCCAGCTCATCAAGCTCTCACCGACATGGCCAACCTGGTTCCAGCCAAGTTTGCCGCCATGGGGCATGCAGGTTGGACTGTGATGCCTGTCTTGGGCAGCACCTGGTGGTGGACCCTCGTCTCAACCATCGTATTGGGTGTGGGAATCGGTGTCCTGGCCATGCCCCAGCTAGCCGTGCGTTTCATGACAGTCAAATCCAACAGGGAGCTTAACCGGGGCGTGCTCATCGGTGGCGTCTTTATTCTTATGATGACCGGAGTCGCATTCACAGTAGGCGCTCTCTCTAATGTATTCTTCCTGAAGACTCAGGGAAATATCTCAATAAACATCGCAAACGGAAACGCCGATAGCATAATTCCCATCTACATCAACGCTGCCACCCCAGAGTGGTTCGTCTATCTGTTCATGCTGACCCTGTTGGCCGCGGCCATGTCTACTTCAAGCTCCCAGTTCCATACTCAGGGAAGTGCCATAGGCAGGGATATCTACGAGACCATTACCAGGAAACGGGGCAGCAAATCCATCTTCGTGACAAGGATGGGGATAATCGTGGCCATCATCATAGCCGTGGTCCTGGGCTACATCCTGCCCGAAAATATAATTGCTCGCGGCACAGCCATCTTCTTCGGTCTATGTGCTGCCGCGTTCCTGCCCATGTACACTCTGGGGCTTTACTGGCAGAGGACTACCAAAGCCGGAGCCATAGCCGGACTCTTTACCGGCACATTTGTAACCGTCTTTTGGTATCTGTTCATCCATAAAGCCGAAGCAGTGCCCTTGGGTATCTGCAAGATGCTCTTCGGGCAGGATGTGCTGATAGCCGTGATGCCCTGGCCGGTGGTGGACCCGATATTGGTTGCCTTACCTCTGGCGTTGATCGTTACTGTAGCCATAAGCCTGATGACAAAAAAACCAAGCGAGAGACACCTGGAGGTATGCTTTAAAGGAATCAGATGACGAGAGAAAAGCTAAAGGCTCATGGAAATATTGCATGCCTCCAGGAGATGAAAATGATGAAGTTGATCGCGGCGGTAGCCGTACTATTTATCCTAGCTCTGGCCATGCCTCCAGTTCTTGGGGAGATGACCGAGTATCAAAGAGGTGTGGCCAATGGCCTAAAAATTGGGCTGTTTATGGGAGAATATTACGGGCGTGGTCAATATGTGACAGACTATGCCGGACAGTATAACACCTATTTGCAGAGCTACTATCAGTTCCTCTACACAGCTTTTGCCAACAACCAGACCCTGATAAATGAGTTCACGCGCTCCCCCATTGTTGTGACAACTCAATCATCGAGCACAGGTGTCCTGAAGCCGGATGCAAGCGGACGGATTCTCGGCTATCCGGCAGATGCATACTATACTTGGGTAGGCGCGGTACCAGGAACATCGCCTGAAAATCCAGGAAATTCACTTCCTGGCGTATAAGCCTGGATTGGATCGACAAAAAAATCCCGGAGATCCTCCGGGAATTGCCGCTTTTTTTACTTCTTTCATTAAACCGATAGGGCAAATATGGATGACGAAGGAAGGTCTCAGATATACCCGGCAGTCCCAAAGCTTGATATCCTGCCAGACTTAACCATGAAATCACCCATGCCGCTTGAGATGCCCTACCGACTGGGCAAAAAGAATTGGCTTATGTTCTTCACGCTTGCTCTGGCGATTCTTCTTTCCTACTACATCTGGCCGCTTCTCGACGGACTGATCCTGGGGCTAGTCTTCTCTTATGTCGGTCGCCCGGTGCGTGATATATTCAAACAGAACCGGCGGATAGGCTCGATATCAGCAATCGTCTGCATAGTCGTTCCACTCTCAGCGATCTTTGCTACAGGTGTGATCGAGGCCTCAAATCAGATCAGATGGCTGGAAAGACACCAAGATGAGATCGTCAACCTCATATTTGAATCAGTCTCCAGGATCCATATTCCCCCGGTGATACTGGATGAGATCTCCCGAAGCATGGCCAATCTGACTGGAATGGGCCTCAATCTCCTGGCTGGCCTTCCGGTCTTCCAGTTGGGCTCAACGATAACTCTGGGAATTATAAATTTATTGATATCCCTTTGCGTCTGCTACTTTTTATTGCTGGATGGAGATCTACTTGCAGGAGCTGCCATGGAGTTCTTTGATCTGGAGAAGAAGAGCTTAGAGATGCGCTGCCTAGCTAGAATTGACAGCATTCTCTGCGGTGTCTACATGGGCAGCATCTACACTGCCATCGCTGGAGGCATTACTTCTGTTGCCATATTCTACCTGTTTGCCGTTCCCCGCCCATTTGCCATGGCAAGCATAGTCTTTCTTGCAGGACTGGTTCCATTTCTCACCTGGATGGTCTTCATCCCGACGGCTGTAGGCAGGTACATCGAGCTTGGTCCCCTGGATGCCTGGCTGTTCTTCATCGTCGCCTCCATCTTGGTTCATATAGCAGAGCTGGTCATCCGGCCCTATATCGTCTATACCAAATCCTCGTTGCATCCTTTGCTGGTGCTTTTGGCATTTCTGGGCGGCGGCCTTGTCGCAGGAATAGCGGGCTTCTTTTTAGCTCCTGCAGTGGTTGGAGTTGTGACAGGCATCTATCGGGTGATGACTGAAGAACGGGGAGGACAGGATAAAACTGTGGCAGATAAAGCAGAACAAAATATTGGCTGAATCACTCCTGAGATAATGAGCCATTATTAATCAAGCGCTCTTCGTTGATGGACGATTACCGAAAATTATTTATTTGTTGATTGCAGAACCAAGATAGGCAAAAGTCAATTTCTATTCTATCCCTCCTACACCAAGGCTTTTGCCTCCCTCCTTCTTGTGGGACTCCTGATCTTGTCGATCGCCAGAAAATCCATTCAGGAGACAATTCGGCAAGCCGTTATATACTTGGCAGAAGCTACAACAATTTCGAATGGAAGACCGAGGCCGACTTTCAATTATTGCCGAGCTTATCCGCGATCACATATCTCTCGACGGATTGGACCAATTTCTCTGCCAGACTGGGGTAGAAAAGAACGACTTTGTGGTCATACAGCCCAGCGACTTCTCCGGAGAGATCTTTGCCATAGACGGCTCCAATGCTGCCATTTGCAGCTATTTGACTGCGAACGTCAACCTCATCCGAGCAGGATATGCGGTCTACCGGAAAAGAGACTGGCAGCGCACAGTCATCACATTTGACGACCTCTTCTTAGCCGATCCAAAGCTTTCCGGTACGAATTTTGATCCATATCTTGAGCACTTCTTCGGCCTCAATGCAATCAATCTCAAGGAGTCGGATCTGGACCGGCTCTCCAGTTACTATCGGGAGATGCAGGAGTATGTGGCCATAAACGATGCTCTGAACCGGTCCCATCCGGGAGACATCATTCTCTACGACGGCAGCTTCGAGGTCTTCGAGCCGTTGAGAGATGTTTTGGCCACCATCTTCTCCAGGGCTTCTGAGAAAGAGGTCGCGCTTCTGGCTGTGGCCAAGTCCAGCTCTCTCTCCTGGGGCATGGCGATCACGCTGCCCTTTGTGCAGCATACAAGCATGGCAGCGAGCCAGCTCCTGCCGGGAGAGGCCTGGTATCTGAGCCTGAAGGGCAAAAAGGTTGATGCCGGGCAGGGAAAATGGGGCGGCCAGACCTACGTCGTCCGGTTCTGCGGTGAGTCGGAGCACGCCTTCCGTGTTGACGTGCCTGAGTACCTGGGCGACGATATGGGACAGATCCTCGGAAAGCTGACAGATCATTCCTGCTCAGCCGAGTGTCTGGGCTATCCTCATGCGCTTTTTAGGGCCCACCGGGATATCAGGATCACAGAGCAGGAGGGAGCGGCAGCGCGCGAAAGGCTGATAGCCGGGCTCTCGGAGCTTGGAATGGCTCATAAGGAGATCAGAATGCTTATGCAGGACTATCACGACATCCTTGAGATGAGAACCAGATTTTAGGAGATGAGTGCAAGGTGCAAACCATTGAGACGCAGGCACAGCCCGATAACGCTACGAGTCTGCTCAAACCAAAGGTGATCGAAGGAAAAGATACGACCTACCGCATAGTCTCCAGGAATGTATCCGAGTACCAGTTCATTGTCCCCTTCAATCTCCCTGATGAGGAGAGGGTGGAGGTGGGCCAGATCTTTTCAATCAATGATCAGGGATTGACCTATCTGGCCCGTGTCCTGAACATAGAGCACAGCTCCAACTACGATGGCCACTGGGACACCACAATGAAAGGCACACAGTTCTTCGATTCCGATCAGATCTTTAACCGGGTCGTGGCCGAGCCTTTGGGATGCATAAACAAAAATTTGGAGTTCAAAAAGTCCAGAACGCTGCCGACCAAGTTCTCACCTGTCTCCAGAGCCGAGAGGGAAGAGTTCAAGTTCTTGAGCCAGGTGATGGGTGACATCGAGGTCGGCTATCTCCGAAACGGATCGCGGCTGGTAGAAGAGATTCCTGTGGCTCTGCATAGCGATGCGATTGACCACCACATGGGCGTCTTCGCCACTACCGGCATGGGCAAATCGAATTTCATGAAGGTCTTTGCAGCTTCGTGCATGCGTCTTGCGGCTCAGGGCGATTCAAAGTTCGGCCTCCTTATCGTCGATCCTCATGGTGAGTACCTGAAGGGCAAGAGGAACAGTCAGGTCAAGGGTCTGGTCCATCTCACGAGATACAGAGAAGGCCTTGCCTGTTACTCTACCGACAGGAGCAATGCAACGGACCCAGGTGTCGAGGAGCTGACCATCTCTGAGAGCGAGATATTTCCTGAGGACATTGCACTGCTCTATGAGTGGTCCGCTCCCCAAAGGGATGCGCTGGATGCGATATCCAGGATATTTGATCCAAATAGCTGGCTCGATGAGATCAAGACTCCTGATGGCATGGCCCGAATGATGCAGGAGGGCTTCAAGGACAGCACTGTAAATGTGCTCGTGAGACGGATCAAGAATGAACTCGGAAGAAACTCGTACATCAAGAAGAGGTCGAGCCTTGCCAACATCCTGGCCAATCTGCAGAAGGGCAAAGTGGTCCTCGTGGATATTCCGAGGATGAGCGACAGGTCCGAGCTATTCTTGCTCTCAGTAATATCTCGCTATATCCTGGACGAGTACAAGAAAGATGAAAAAGAGGGCGAAGAGAGCCGCAAGAACTGCCTCATCACCATCGAAGAGGCTCAGAGGGTGCTGGGGGCGGCGAGCAACACATCTCGCTTCGAGAGCATCGCACGCGAGGGGCGCAAGTTCGGTGTGGGGTTATGTGCCATCACCCAGCAGCCCAAGCTCATAGAAAAGCAATTGCTCTCTCAGTTCAATACCCTGGTGGTCATGGGTCTGGGAGACAGAAATGACCGCCAGCAGCTTGAGGAGTCGGCCAAGCAGGACCTCACCTCAATGGACACAGAGATCCAGACCCTCGAAAAGGGTGAGGCTGTGGTCTCCACTCTCAACATTCCTTTTCCTGTGCCTGCGAGGATCCATCGTTACGAGGATTACCTGCACCGTCTCAACCTTGAAGATCCGCCTGAGAGGCTGATCAAAAAAGGTGGTTTCAAGCCGTTTCTGGAATAAGGTGATCGCATGAAGATGATTCATCTGGCCGATTCGCATCTGGGATTCTCCAGCTACAGCCGGTTGGATGAGCATGGACGAAACCGCATTGAAGAGATGGTCTACTCCGGATTCAACGAGGCCATAGAGCGGATCATAGAGCTGCGACCAGATGCGGTAGTCCATTCGGGAGATGTCTTTCATCACGTTCGTCCCAAGATAAGGCCTCTGTTTGTCTTTCAGAAAGGCCTCCTGAGGCTAATTGAAAAAGGCATACCTGTGATCATAATCAGCGGAAATCACGATGCTCCCAAGAGCTTCTCACTGACGAGCCCGTTCAGGCTCTTTGAGGATCTGAAAGGCGTGCACATCGCACAGAGGTATGAGTAC
Organism: Methanothrix sp.; assembly: GCA_028679775.1. Taxonomy (GTDB): domain Archaea; phylum Halobacteriota; class Methanosarcinia; order Methanotrichales; family Methanotrichaceae; genus Methanothrix. The sequence continues at coordinate 7,135 of JAJRAX010000160.1, forward strand.
GAACGGTTTGAGGTCGGCGACCACCACTTTCATTGCATACCCTTCTGCCTTGAGCCTAAAGATTACCTGACTGAGTTTGAAAGAATCGATAGAACAGGAAGAGATGTGCTGGTTATGCATGGCCTCGTGGAGTCGCTTTCCAATAAAAGGATGAGAAGCGTGGGTGAGCATGAGCTTTCCGACAGCCTCCTGAAAAATGATTTTGACTATATAGCTCTAGGCCACTTCCACGGCCAGGCCCAGATATCCGAAAACGCCTGGTACAGCGGATCCCTGGAGTACTTCAACTTCGGCGAGGCCCAGGACCGGAAAGGAATGCTGGAGATAGACCTTGAGACCGGTCGGGCGGAGAGCATTTCAGTTCGGCCCAGGTACATGATTGATCATCCTGCCATAGATTGCGGAGGACTGCGATCCGAGGAGATCGCCGAACGCCTCATGCAGCTCTGCCAGGAGGATGATCTAAAAGATAGGATGGTGCGGATCACCCTCAAAAATGTCAACCGTGCGGCTTATCGGAGCATAGATCAGACCAGGCTTTCTCTTCTTGGTGCGGCCTCTCTGTATTTCAAGATAAAGGCCGAATTTGCGGATGTTGTGGAGCATGTCTCGCGGCCTGTAGACCGCCGAACGCTGCATGAGGAGTTCTCACTTTATCTTGAGGAAGAGTCGTCACAGAAGAGCGTGCCGCAAAAGATCAAGGATGATGTAGTGGCCTACGGTTCCGAGATCATGAAGAAGGCAGTAGAAGCCAGGCGCAAAGAGGCATTGGATGCAGCTGAATAAGCTTGTCATGAAGAACTTCAAGAAGTTTCGGCGGGCGGAGCTGGAGTTCTCTGACGGGCTTACTGGAATTGTAGGAAGCAACGGATCTGGCAAGAGCACAATCGTGGATGCCATTGCTTGGGCCCTTTATGGCAACCGGGCATCGGGAATCAAAAGGGATTTTATCAGAAATGCCAGGGCGAGAGAGTCCGATGCTGTTGAGGCGAGCCTGACCATTTCGTTGGGAAAGCAGGAGCTGGTCATCTACAGGTCCATGAAAGGAAAAGGCCTGACACCGGAGGCCTATCTGGTCTTGGATGGCCAGAGAATTGCCACGGGAAGCCGGGAGGTTGATGCCAGGCTCGAAGCGATACTGAAGATCAGCTACCAGGATTTCATGAAGACCTTTTACGCCCGGCAGAAGGATCTGGACAACCTTCTCAAGGAGGGAGCAATGGGCAAGAGGGAATATCTTCTCAAGCTTCTGGGCCTGGAGGACATCAAGGAGTATGCCGTTGATCTGATCAAGACGGATCGGGCCGGTCTCGATGAGAAGAAAAACCGGCTGGCCGGAGCTCTGGCCGAAATGGGTGACGTTTCTCTCCGCCTGGAGACGGCAGCTTCGGATATTCTGGCGGCTAAAACGGATCTGGAGGAGGCCGAGAGGAGGAGAGAAAGCCTGGCCGGGGTTGAGGAGACGAGACGGCAGGGGCTTGAGGCGATGGCAGAGAGGATGCGATTGCATGGCATTTTCTTGGAGAGGGCGACGAGCATTGAGTCCCAGAAGAAGTCGCTCGATGAGACAGCTCGATTTGAACAGACGAGGCTCATTCAGGTCGAATCATCAAAGAAGAGGCTCTCGGATATCGCCCCGCTTCTGGAGAGGCTTATCGTCATCAAAGAGCGGTTGGATGTTTTGGAGCCGAACAGGTCTGTCTATGAGCAATCTGCCCGGAGCATAGCCTCTCAGGAGGCGGCGCTTGTGGGAGAGAGAAAGGCGTTGGCCGAGAGCGAGAGGAGGCTTCAGGTGCTGGAAAGGGATGCCGCAGAACGCACGGAGCTGATGTCCCTCGATGAGGAGCACAACAGGCTGCAAGACAGATTAGTCTCCCTGGAGGAGTTGAGGGACAGGCACAGGGAGATGCAGGCTGCCATCAAGGAGGAGACTGTCAGGGTGCAGTCTACAGGGGCAGCGCTCTCTCGCGCTAAAAATCTCAGAGATGATCTGCTCCGGGCAAAGACCCGACTGCAGGAGATATCTGGCTGTCGAGAGGAGGAGACGAGGCAGAGGGATGCGCTCGCTGAGCAATCTCGACAGAGAGAGAGACAGAGGGAGCTTGATGGCCTCCTTGCCAGGAGAGGCAGCATAGAGGAGCGTCTGGCCCAGCGGAGAGTCGAAGCAGAAAAGGCTCAGGAGGAGATCGAAAGCCTCGGGGACATCGAGGAGAGAGAAGCCGTCCTGCTCAGGCAGGATCGGGATCTCGACTTGTTGAACAGCGAATTGTCCCGCGTCCTGGCTGATATGAGGGCAAGCTACAGGGTAGCGGAGAATGCTCTCGCAGAGGCAGAGAGATCTCTGAAAAAGGTCAAAGCTCTCGGAGGAGATGGGCTGTGCCCCACTTGCGAGAGGCCGCTCTTAGGCCAGCGTGATCTGCTCATCGGGAAGTACGAAAGCGCTATGGCCGCGGCCAGAGGGGAGAAAGAGAAGCTCGCTCTAGGCATTGCCTCTCAAACCGAAAGGATGGAGGGGGCGGCCAGGTCGAGGAGCAATCTGAAGCAGGCTTTTGATCTGTTGAATGCCCAAAAGAGCCGGAGGGCTGCTCTGCAGGCCCAGCAGAAGAGCCTGGCTATGCAGATGCACGAGTCGCAGGCCGAGCTGAAGGAGATTCTGGCCAAAATCGAGGAGCTGGGGGAGGTCTTCTTTGATGCTGCATTGCTCGAACAGGTGCAAGCGGCTCTAATAGCGCTTGAGCCTCTTGTCCAGGAATACAACCTGCTCCTTTTGCGTCTCAATGATCTGCCTGGCCTTGAGGCTGAGATTGCCAAGAGTGAGAGGGAACTTGAGGCACAGAGAGTGAAGCTGAC
>JAJRAX010000161.1 GCA_028679775.1 Methanothrix sp.
AAGCCTGTGGAGAACCCGAAGGTGCTCGATGAAGCAGGAAGCCCTGCCCCTTCAGGGGCATGGGAGGAAGTCACTGCCAGAGCGTTTTCCGTCAGGACTATTCTCTGTGTCCTTCTTCAGATCATCCATGACCTTGATTGCCGCCAGAGAAGCTTCCTCCTTGCGATTTCAGGAGATATCGAGTCGTCAGAATTCTGTCAGATCGGAATGTATCGGCCCGCAGGTTTCATATCCCCTTTTCCCACCCCTGCCCGAAGTCGATCAGCGGCCTGACCTCCGTCACCTCGAATGTCCCCAGCGCGGCGATCATCCCGGCAGCCAGCTCGCCCACCACCTTCGCCATCTGGCTCCTGTACTCCTCGAGCCTCGGCCCGGATGTGACGTGCTCTTTCATCCTCATGTAAACCCGGACGCCCTTCCAGTCCAAGAGTCCTGCCCCCGGCTCAAGTATCATATAAACCGCATGGGGGTTTTCGAGCAGATTGGAGAACGTGCGGCCCCGTGCAAAAGCCACCTGAACGGTCTTCTCGTCTATCATCTGGGGAGAGCCGTAAACAGCACTGTCAACAGTCCCGTCTTTTCCGGATGTGCTGATCACGCCGATTCTCGGGTTCTTATTGAAATACTCAATTAAATTTCCTGACATATTATCACTTTCATTTCGATCAGGATAAATATATTGTTTCTTTACAACAATGCTGGCAGAAAAAAGCTTCAAACCGGTCGCCCGGTCCCGGCCTTTGCAGCCATGAACTCTCTCGCGAGGCGGGCCGCCAGGAGCGCAGTCTCCCCGCGATCGTAGGCTGGAGTCAGCTCGTTGATGTCAAGGCCCACTGCTCGCGGGGCAACGCACTCGATGACTCTTTTCACATCCCAGGAGGTGAGGCCAAATGGCTCCGGATTGCCGACCGCGGGCGCAAAAGCCGGATCAAGGACGTCGAGATCTATTGACAGATACAGCGGCCTCTTGCCCAGGCACACGAGCGCCCGGTCCAGCATATGATCGATGCCCTTGTCCCTCACCTCGCGGGCAGTGAAGTAAGAGACTCCGCCCTCCTTCGCGAATGAATACTCCTCTTTGCAGCCGCTTCTAATTCCGATGGAGGCGTAAGCATTGACGCCCTCCTTCTCCAGAATCCTCCTGCTCGCGCAGGCGTGGCTGTACCTGGTGCATCCGTACTCCTCTCGCAGGTCTAAGTGGGCGTCGAGCACAAGCACCGCGAGCCCTTCCGGCCTGTTTCGCAGGGCTAAAGCCTCCACGATTGCCGGCGCAATTGAGTGCTCACCACCCAAAAAGATAGGGACGACGGCTCTGGGCAAGAGGGCTATCCCATCTTTTATGGTCTCTTCCGCATAGGCCGGATCTGCCCCAAGATCCATGTTGCCCAGATCGCAGATAGATAACTCCCTAAGGTCTACATCATAATAGCTGTCGTAGCTCTCGAAATTAAAAGAGGCAAGGCGGATGGCATCCGGGCCATCCCTCGAACCGGAACGAAAGGATGCGGTCCCGTCGAAGGGCAGCCCTACTACTACGTAGTCGGAGCCTTCCAGTTCACTGTCGGCGTCGGCAAAGCCGCACCTTTGAAACATGTTTTAATTTAAAACGGTCTAGCGCAGGTCCAGCTTGGTCCTGCCCATCACGAAGAGATAAGCAACCTCTTTTCCTTCCTCGATCTTCTCCTTCTGATCTGCAGTCAGCGGGACATCGACTGTAGCATAACTTCCCAGATCCATGAGCTGCACAGATGTGTCGCCGATGGATAGAACCTGGCCAGTCTTGCGCTCCACTGTTGGTACATAAATCTTGGTAGTAACCGGCTGAACGATGGACTTCTTCTGGTTGTCGAAGATCCCTATGGCGTCCACTCTCGCCTTGGCGCTGCCGTGCTTGCCGGGCTTGGAATGGGATATGCTCTTGATAATGCAGGGCTCTTCGTCAATGATGACGTACCGTCCCTCTTTCAGCTCTCTGACCTCTACCTGCTCCTTCATTTGATCACTCCTAGCGACGAATGCAACTCATCTATTTAAAGGATGTCTTTCATCCGCCGCAACGCTTCCTCAAGCTGGGAGCGTGCTGCTGCATAAGAGATTCGAATGTGCTCTTTTCCGCCAGGCCCGAATGCAGATCCTGGAACGACGATGACCCCGGCTTTCCCTAGCTTCTCCGCCACTGCATCTCCATCTCCCACGCGAGGGAAGAGATAAAAAGCACCATCCGGCTCGATGAGGTCCACGCCCATCTCCTGAAATCCCTCCACCAGCAGATCCCTGCGGGACCTGAATTCATCTCTCATCGCAGCCACGCAGTCCTGCGGCCCGGTTATGGCTGCAAAGGCTGCCGCCTGGGATATGGAGCTGGCACAGGCCTGAACATACTGATGAATCTTGAGCAACTGATCCAGGGCCGCACCCTTGGCAGCCAGATATCCGAGCCTCCAGCCGGTCATGGCATAGGTCTTGGAGACGGCATTGACTGTGATGACGTTGTCAGAGAACCGGCCTGGGCTCACGTGCTCGCCCCTATAGATGAAATGCTCGTAGACCTCATCAGAGAGTACAGCAATTCCTCTGTCCTCGGCGATCTCTGCCACAGCCCGCATCTGATCGGCAGTCCCTACAGATCCGGTGGGGTTAGACGGCGAATTGACTATCAAGAGCTTTGTCTTGTCTGTCATCCTCTTCGAAACATCCTCTGGATCAAGCCTCAGCTCGTCATCAAGTGGCACGCCAACAGGCCTGCCGCCGACCAGCTTCGTCAGCTCGACGTAGGAAAGGAAAGCCGGATCGCCAATCAAGACCTCATCGCCCCGATCGACCAGAGCGGCAATGACCAGGAAGAGAGCCTCACTGGCTCCGCTTGTCACCATGATCTCCTCAGCCGTGCAATCGATCTTATTCTCAGAGCAAAACTTCCGGGCGATGGCAGAACGAAGCTCCGGCACCCCGCAATTTGCAGTGTAGCCACATTGGCCTCGTTCTATGGCCTGGATGGCCGCCCTCTTGATGTGCTCCGGCGTGTCAAAGTCCGGCTGTCCCAATCCCAGGTTTACCGATCCAGGAATTGCTCCCTCAAAACATTTCCTTATGCCTGATATCTCAATTTTTTCCGTGCAACTGGCAAATCTCATGGCTACTCTCTCCCGCGCTCTCCCGCGCGCGCCTTTCCTGCCCAGCCATTCCGTGCTCTGCCTTCTTGCTGACTCATCCTTTGCCTATTCTCTTTTCCCTGTAGCTGCGACCTGATCGTCTTTATAAACCACATTGAGTGTGCCAAAGCAATTGAGCTTGGAAAGCTCCTCTTTGATGAGGTTCATTCTGATTCTGCCCCCCCTCCAGTAAAGGGTGATCTTCACATCCTCCTTCTCGGTCTCCAGGGATATGGACTCCACGAACATCTCAAGAGCCCGCCCATTTGAGAAAGGAACCACGAATATGGCTCGATACAACTGATCCTTTCTGGCATAGGAGGTGAGGATATAGCCGTTATTCTCAAACTCGCTGATCTCCTCGAAGTGACACAAGACCTCTTTCTCGTGCTCCGCGGTACCATCTATCTTGGAGATTATCAGGAGGATCTTGGCAATTAGCGATTTGTCAAACTTTCTTCCAAACCAGATATTGATAGCGCCCTGGGTAAGTACAATGGAAACTGCAGAACCGCTCACCTCAATGGAGACCGGCTCCGGCCTATTGCCAGAGGAGCTGGGCATATATCTTCTGCATCGAGCGGAGCACATATAACCATTTCGTGAATAGCCACAAAGGTACGCAAATGAAACGAGGATTGATGCTATGAGCAGTGACAGTTGCCTGGACGCTTTGAAGAAATGCTTTTCTGAGGAGCCCTATGCCAAAAGCTTCGGCATTGGGGTCATAGATCTTGAGGAGGGCCACTCCATTCTTGGCATGAGAACCTCACCGAACATGGACAATATCTTCGGCTGCACACATGGAGCCGCAATATTCTCTCTGATAGACGCTGCCTTCGAGCTGGCAGTCAACTCGCACGGAACCGTGGCGGTAGCGCTCGGCGTGAATGTCAATTATGTGAACGCGCCACGGCCCGGAGAGCTCTTGAGAGCAGAGGGCCGGGAGACTAACCGCTCTCGAAAGATATCCGCCTGTCAGATCACAGTCACCGGCGAGGACGAAAGGCTGATTGCCACCTGTCAGGCGCTCGCATACCGAAAGAAGGACCAATTGCCATTCCTTTGAACAGAGTTTATATTCCATTGCTTCTCACTGCTATGGCGATGAGACTAGCCTCCTGCATAAAAAAATATAAGGACGATACCCATCGGGCTGTTCCTCCCGAGGAGACGCTACTGTCAGCCGAGGCCAAATTACCCGCTGCCGGAATCACCAGAGTGGCGGATATAACCAACCTGGACAGAATCGGCATTCCCGTATTCTCTTCCATCAGGCCCATGGCCGACCGGGGTGCCATATCCGTTTACAACGGCAAAGGAGCAACGCCAACTGAGGCCAGAGTATCGGCAATGATGGAAGGACTGGAGCGCTACTCGGCTGAGGTCAGGGACCGGAAGCTGACAATCGGCAGCTTCTCTAGGCTAAACGGTGCTCTGGACCCACGTGACCTGATTCTGCCTGAAAGAGCCGATCCAGATGCCATGATACCCTGGACGCTGGGCTGGGATATCATGAATGACGAGGAGATCCTGGTCCCGTCCAATGCAGTATTTCATCCTCTTCCTTCGGACTACAAACGCCTCTTCAGGACCAACACTAGCGGCCTGGCCTCAGGCAATGTGATCGAGGAGGCGATATTCCACGGTCTCGCAGAGGTCATAGAGAGAGATGCGTGGGCCCTGGTGGAGGCGACGCGTCGCATGGGACCACTCATCAGCGATGTCGAAAACGACCAGGCCAAAGGACTCCTGGACAAATTTGCTGCCGCAGACGTGGATGTCTATCTGAGAGATATCACCAGCGACATTGGTATAGCCACCTGCGCGGCTGCCTCTGATGATGTCCGCCTGCGCGACCCAACCCTTCTCACCACAGGAATGGGCACTCACACATGCTCCGACGTGGCAGTGCTCCGTGCTCTGACCGAGGTGGCCCAAAGCCGCTTGACTCAGATTCATGGAGCCAGAGAGGACACGACCCTCGCAGACTTTAGAAAGCAGATCGGCTATGACCGGACCCGTAGGCTCAATGGACACTGGTTTTCCTCAGACGAGACGAAGAGCTTTTCAGATATTCCGTCATTTGAGAGCGACGACTTCCTCCTGGACATAAAATATATGATCAAGAAGCTTGAGGAAGCAGGACTTGACAGAGTGATCGTTGTAGACCTGACAAGAGAAGAGATCGGCATTCCAGTTGTAAGAGTCATTGTTCCAGGCCTTGAGATTGCGGCAGTAGACCCGGAACGAGTGGGCAAGAGGTGCAAAGATGCTAGACGCGTCCGAAATCGTCGTATTCCTGGGGCCAAGCCTCTCTAGGGAAAAGGCCGAGCAGATAGTCTCTGCAGACTTCCGGCCTCCTGCCAAGCGCGGCGACATCCAGCAGGCTGCTAGAGATGGAGCCAGGATCATCTGCCTCATAGACGGCGTCTTCTTTCAGGAGTGCTCTGTAGCTCACAAGGAGGTGATCTATGCTCTGGAGGCCGGGGCGAAGGTATTGGGAGCCAGCAGCATGGGAGCTTTGCGGGCCTCGGAGCTGGATGTCTACGGCATGGAGGGCGTGGTCATAATCTACGAGGCATATAAGAACGGTCGTCTGGTCTCGGATGATGAAGTGGCTTTGACATTTGATCCATTCTCCTTTGAGCCAAGCTCCGAGCCGCTTGTTAACATCCGCAACAACCTGGACCTGGCATGGCAGATGGACGTGATCTCTGCTACCACTAAGGACAAGCTCTTTCATTGCGCTCTTGCTTGCTATTTTCCAGATCGCACCTATGAGCGGATGTTCTCAGATGCATCCGGCAAGGTTCACGAAAAAGAGCTGCTGCGTCTGCGCGAATATCTGGCCAGGGAGAAACGAGACTTCAAGATGGAGGATGCCTTGCTGGCCTTAAAGCGAGTGCGTGAGCTGGCGGAAGAGTAAGGATGAAGGATACGGGCTGAGCATGGCCAGAGAAAATTCCATTCTCAGTGCATGAACTCGAACTCATCGGATTAGCATTGTGATCAATTTAACTTTAATTGAGGAATTATTATTACGTAGATCTATCTAAATAGATTGAAATAATAGTACCTCATAGTGGGGCCCACTTCGATGGCTATGATAAACGAGATTCTCTCTTTAAAAAAAGAACGCCAGGCGACCATCCTGGCCCATAACTACCAGATTCCAGAGGTACAGGATGTAGCCGACCTGGTGGGCGACTCTCTGGAGCTCTCACGGGCGGCTGCTAATCTGGATTCCAAGGTAATAATCTTTTGTGGGGTGGATTTCATGGCGGAGACCGCGGCTATTCTCTCCCCTCAAAAGAGGGTGATACAGCCGGCAATAGGTGCCTGGTGTCCCATGGCCCATATGATCACGAATGAGCAGCTAAGAGACCTCAAGTTCCTTTACCCAGAGGCGGCTGTGGTCTGCTATGTCAACTCCACTGCAGAGATAAAGGCGGAGAGCGATGTCTGCTGCACCTCGGCCAACGGCGTGCAGGTGGTTAATTCGCTCTCAGAGAAGGAGGTCATATTTGTGCCGGACAGAAATCTGGCAGCTTATGTGGCCCGCCATACCGACAAAAAAATAATTCCCTGGAACGGCTACTGCTACGTTCACGATCATCTTACGGCCAAAGAGGTGCGCGCCGCCAGGGCAGAACATCCGAAGGCAGAGGTTCTGGTTCATCCTGAGTGCAGGCCGGAGGTAATCGACGAGGCTGATTTCGTCTGCAGTACAGCCGGGATGGGCAAGCATGCAAAAGCAAGCGATGCGAAAGAGTTCATCATTGGCACAGAGATGGGCATGATCCACCGTCTGAAAAAGGAGAACCCTCTTAAGGAGTTCTATCCGCTGAGCAAGAACGCCATCTGTCAGAATATGAAGAAGACAACCCTAGATAATGTCTTGCTAGCTTTGCAAACGCTGGAGCCGAAGGTAACGGTTCCTGAGGATATTGCAATCAGGGCCAGGGCATCAATTGAGAGAATGCTGGCGACAAAGATCTAAATAATTAACAAAGAGACAACTGCCATGCCATCATCGAGAAAAAGGGAGACTAAAGAGACCCGCATAGAAGCTTTTCTCAACATCGAGGGTCAGGGCCAAATCCATGTCGAAACGGGAATAGAGCTTCTCGATGAGATCCTTTTGGATATAGGTCGAGGCGGCGGATTCGACCTTAAGGTCACGGCCAGGGACGACATGGAAACTGGCGATCACCACACGACTGAAGATGTGGCCATTACTCTTGGATGCATCCTGGCCGAAGAGGTCCAAGGCGGCATAGGCAGCAGCATGGTTCCATCCGGTCGGTCCCTGGCCACTGCCGCTGTGCGCTTCGGCGAGCCCGGCTACCAGGGCAACTTCAGCCTCCAGTCCAGCACCCTATCCGGCATGGACCTAGAAAACTTCAGCCACCTGCTGCGTGCGCTGGCCTACAACGGTCGCTTCA
>JAJRAX010000162.1 GCA_028679775.1 Methanothrix sp.
CTTACATCAATCTGGAGCTGCTCCTCGATTGATGTAAGAGTATGGATCCAAAGTTATGTTTCCGTAGCATTGAGGCCGCCTGAAGTCCAAGAAATTCTGTGGTTTCTTCCCGGTCGTCTCATCCGAAATGAGCAATTCGCAATTGATGATGATGTCCTCTAAAGAGCTGACCTGTTTTATCGCCTGGCCCTGAGGATTGATGATGAATGACTCCGCATGGTTGCAGTCCATGACTCTATCAACACCCGTGCGGTTGCAGGCAAGGACGTACATGCTGTTTTCCAGCGCTCTGGCTCTCCATAATTTTTCAGGATTATGATGCTCAGGAGGCCAGTTGGCTGGAACAAGCAAGATCTTTGCTCCTTTCAGCGCGGCAATTCTCGCCTGTCTGTAGGAATACGAGTCCGCGCAGATGATAAGCCCGAGAGCGCCAAACTCTGTCTCCACTACCGGCACAGGAAGATTGCCTTTTGCTGCCCAGAGATTCTCCTTGAAGGCTGGAGATGCCTTCCTGTATCGGGCCAAAACGCATCCCTCCGGCCCGATCAGCGCGGCTGAATTGTAGAATATTCCGGTCCGCTCGTCCCTCTCAGGCAGACCTATGCAGATGTAGCAGCCATATTTTCGGGAGATCTCGCCGAAGGCAACAGTCGTAGGGCCTGGTATGGCCTCGACAAGGGGGGCGATCTCTCTTCTGCTCTTGAAAGCGTAGCCTGTTGTGGCAAGCTCTGTATTTACGATGATTTGGCAACCGTTTCCGGCTGCCCTGTCGTTTAATGATAGCAGTTTGGATATGTTCTTATCTTTGTCATTCCAGGAGACTCCGGCGTGAATGAGGGCGACCATTGGTCCTTTGCAGGATGCTTTTTTAACATTATCTGTATAATTCGTAAGCATTAATCCATCCATAGTGAGCACTCATGAATTTATCATATGTAGTCTATCAGCTATTATTATCTTTTCGTTTGCTCTTCCCATATTGTAGCAAAATTCATATGACCTCTCGAAAGCTTTATTAAATCAACTTAACTAACATTAACTTAAAAAATGTTTCGTTAACTCAATCGTCAATTGGGCGCTTGAAAAGAAATTGCTTAAAAAAAAAGATGCCAAAAGAAGGATGGATTGATACGAAGAAAATTAAGATTGCCTATCTCACAACCCAGGAAGCAAGCGACGTTTTTCCTCTCATCTCAGCATTCAGGGAGCTGATAAAACAGCACGGAAATATGGCTGAAGTTGCTATCAGATCCGGTGAGGATCTGAAGGACTCAGGCCGGCTGGAAGAGTTCGAGCGAATTGCTCAGGGCAGCCATCTGGTCATCTTCAATCTGCACGGCGGAAAGAAGAGCCTTCCATGCTTTGACGACCTGATCAGCGGGATAAAGGAACGAGACATCCAGGTCTTTGCCAAAGCTGCCTCAAATGAGCCGGAGATTGAGCTCATCATGCAGTCAACTGTAGAAGAGGAGGTCTATCGAGAGATATCCCTGTATCTGAATTACGGAGGAAAGCAGAATTTCTATAACCTGATCCTCTACCTTGCCAATCGGTTTCTTGGAACTGATCATGCTTTCTCTCAGCCTCAAAAGCCCATCTGGGAAGGCATCTACCACCCGGACTTCGATCATGTCCCGGAAATGGATGAGTATTTGATGAGAAAATACGTTGCAGGCAGACCAACAGTCGGGCTGTGGTTTTACCAGAGCCTCTGGCAAGCAGGAAACATCCTCTTCATAGACAGGCTGATTGAGGAGATAGAGCGAGCTGGTGCAAACGTCATACCGGTGTTTCTCAACTCCCACAAAGACGTAGAAAGAAAGACGATGGGCGCAGAATGGGTAACCGAGAATTTCTTTATGAAAAACGGCAAGCCCATCATAGATGTTCTGATCAGCACCCTCATGTTCTCGCTCTCAATCAAGCCCTGGGAAGGCGATGGGCAAAGCTCGGTAGAAGAATCAGCCGCAAGATCAGAAGATTGGTTCCTCAAGAAGCTGAATGTCCCTGTCCTAAAAGCCATTGTGACCTACAACACTCCGGCAGAGTGGAAAGAATCTCTGCAGGGATGCAACAGCCTTGATATCTCTATGGGAATCGCAATGCCCGAATTTGACGGCATGCTGATCACAGTTCCGGTAGCCGCCAGAGAGAGAACGGACGCAGACCCATTGACGGGCGCAAAGATAATCAGATTTGAGCCGCTCCCAGAACGGATCAACAAGATCGTGCGCCTGAGCTTGAACTGGGCGAGGCTCCGGCACATTCCCAATTCCCAAAAGAAGGTGGCAATAATCTTTCATAACTATCCACCGAGAGACGATCGCATTGGTACCGCCTTCGGCCTGGACTCTCCTGTTTCGGTTCTGAACATAATGAAAAAAATGCAGGATGCGGGATATTCAATAAAGAAGATTCCTGAAACCGGCCAGGCCCTGATCGAGGACGTGAAGAGCCGTCTTACACTTGATCGACGCTGGAGAAGCCCGGAGGAGCTGGCCAGAAGGGCAATCGACTCAGTCTCAGAAGAGACTTACATGAAATGGTTCGGCGATCTACCTGCTGCAGTGCAAGACAAGATGACGGCTGCCTGGGGAAAGCCGCCTGGAGAGCTCTTCGTTCACAAGAAAGATCTGATCATCCCTGGAATCATCAATGGCAACCTATTCATCGGCCTTCAGCCTCCACGCGGATTTCTTGAAGACCCCGCAGCCATTTATCACAGCCCAGACCATCCCATTCCGCATCACTACTACGCTTACTATCGATGGATCAGAGACGTCTTTGGCGCTCATCTGGTCATGCACATCGGAAAACACGGCACGCTGGAGTGGCTTCCCGGAAAGTCTGTAGGCCTCTCGGAGAGCTGCTACCCGGATATTGCCATATCTGATCTGCCGAACATCTACCCTTACATCATCAACAATCCCGGAGAGGGAACTCAGGCCAAGAGAAGGAGCTACTGCTGTATCATCGATCACCTGGTTCCTGTGATGCACAATGCCGATGCCTATGATGAGCTGGCCAGCATCGAGGTGATGATAAACGACTACCATCAGGAGGCTTTGCAGGATCAGGCAAAGCTGCCGACTCAGAAGAAGATGATCTGGGAGAAGGTTTGCGAGGCCAAGTTGGATCATGACCTTGAGACGACCGAAGAGAAAGCATTATCGGATTTTGATAAATTCCTTGAGAAGCTTCACGAATATCTTCATGAGACGGCAGACACTCAGATCAGGGATGGGCTACATATTCTTGGAGAGCCGCCTGAGGGCTCGCGGCTAGACGAGTTTCTGGTCTCACTCACAAGGCTCTCAAACGGAGGGATACCGTCACTCAGGCAAGCGTTGGCAGAGGTCATGGGTTACGATTATGATTATCTCCTGGCCAATCGCGGAAGGATCATAGAGGGATCGAGGACCTGCGGCCAGGCAATCGAGGAGCTGAATGCTCTCGCCCTCCGGCTGGTTTCTGGGCTTCACGAGCATGGCTTTTCTAAAGACCTGATTGCAGCATTGGAAGATGATATCCTGGAAAGGAGAAGCCAAAAGATTGAGAAAGTGCTCGAGTTTATCGCTTCTACCCTTGCCTCCAGCATAGGAGCAACAACAGATGAGCTTACAAACGTTTTATGCTCTGCTGACGGTGGATTCGTCTCTCCCGGCCCCTCTGGAGCGCCCACGAGAGGCATGGCAGATATCCTGCCCACGGGAAGGAACTTTTATTCAATAGATCCCCAGGCGATACCGTCTCAGGCTGCCTGGAAGGTGGGTGTAGCCCAGGCAGACGCTCTTCTCAAGAGATATCTTTCTGATGAGGGCCGCTATCCGGAGTCACTGGGAATTGTGGTTTGGGGCAGTCCCACAATGCGCACCAAGGGCGATGATATTGCCGAGATACTGTACCTCATGGGAGTTCGACCAATCTGGGAGGAGAAAAGCGGCAGGGTCACAGATATCGAAGTCCTACCGATAAATGAGCTAGGGCGTCCTCGCGTCGATGTGATGCTGCGCATCAGCGGCTTTTTCCGTGATGCTTTTCCCAATATTGTGAATCTCATCAATAGAGCTGCAGAGCTTGTGGCTGAACTCAAAGAACCTTCTATGCAGAACTTCCTGGCCAAGCACATATCTGCGGATATCTCTGAGATGACTGCTGCCGGAATCGATCGAGAGCAGGCGAAGATGCAGGCAAGCTATCGCATCTTCGGCTGCCGGCCCGGAGCTTACGGAGCAGGCGTTTCAGACGCCATAGACTCAAAGAACTGGAAGGATGAAAAGGACCTGGCAGAAATATATGTCAAGTGGGGAGGCTATGCCTATGGCAGAAAGAACTTCGGGGCGAATGTGCCGGATGAATTTCGCAAGCGTTTGAGTCGGCTCGACCTGACTGTCAAAAACGAAGACACTCGCGAGTATGACATGCTGGATGGTGACGACTTCTACTCCTATCACGGTGGCATGATCGCAGCTGTCAAGGCCCTCAAGGGCGAGCTGCCGCGGTCATACTGCGGCGACAGCTCAGATCCGGAGAGGGTCAAGACCAGGAGCACCGTCGAGGAGACAAAGCACATCTTCCGTGCCCGTATTCTCAACCCAAAATGGATCAAGAGCATGCAGCGGCACGGCTACAAGGGGGCGGGCGACATGTCCCGGATGGTGGACATAGCCTTTGGCTGGGACGCAACAGCCGAGGTTTTGGAGGACTGGATGTATGAACAGCTGGCAAAAAAGTACGCTCTGGACAAGGATATGCAGGAGTGGCTCAAGGATGTCAACCCGGATGCTCTTCAAAACATCACCGAGCGTCTGCTTGAGGCAGTTGAACGAGGGATGTGGCAGGCAACTGACGAGATGAAAGAGAATCTTCGAGCTGTCTACCTTGAGGTCGAGGGATGGATCGAGGAGAATCAATCGTAAATCGGCGCTGGTTCAGGCAAATAAACTTTTCTTGATCTAACCAGTCATGCCAACCATCTGCTCACTGCTTAATGCTTTCACGGCTGACTCAATGGCCTCCGCCGAGCTCATCTTTGGCCGCCATCCCAATTTTTTTATCCTATCGATTGAGAGCAGCATGACCTTGACATCACCCTTCCAGCCCCTACCATCTACGCCTCCCGTGTAATGATATCGCACGCCTGAAAGGCCCATCAGCCGAATAACGATATCAGCAATCTGTGTCACATCCACCGAGTCCTCTGAGCCGATGTTAAAGACATTTACCTGCTCTGCAGAGCCTTTTACGCAAGTGAGCATTGCCTGCACGCAGTCGCTGACCTCCAGGTAGGACTTCTGCTGCTTGCCTGAGCCCAGTATCTCCAGCTCTTTTGGATTTGCCCGAAGCTTTCTTATGAAATCCACCAGCACCCCGTGCGTACCCCGTTCGCCTACGATATTGGCAAATCGGTAGATCCAGGACTGCATATCAAAGGTATGGCAGTAAGATGAGATAAGAGCCTCGCAGGCCAGCTTGGAAGCGCCATAAAGGGAGATCGGCAGAAGTGGGCCGTAGTCCTCGGGGGTGGGCACGACCGCAGCCTCGCCGTAGACTGTGGATGTGGAGGTGAAAGCTATCTTTCTGGCTCCGGACTCCCTCATGGCCTCCAGAAGCCTGTAGGTAGCCATCACATTCTGCTCCAGATGGACTCCAGTGTCTTTTGCACCAAGCTTCACATCAGGATTGGCTGCCAGATGAAAGATCATATCCTTTCCGGCCACTGTCTCTTTGAGATCGCTGCTGGTAAGCAGATCCGCCTCGACCAGATGGAAACGAGGGTTGTCTTTGTAGGCCGCGAGAAATTCCCTCTTTCCTGAGCTGAAGTTATCGAGAACAGTCACATCCATATCATGATCTTGCAGCAGTCTCTTTGCAAGATGGCTGCCGATAAAGCCAGCTCCGCCGGTGACAAGAATAGAAGTCCTTTCGTGCATCAATTTCAGACAGGCTATGAAAAGAGAAAAGGATTTCCCTTTGCCGAGCAATTGAGCTGGCAACAACTTTTTTCCCTGGCGACCTTGGAGTGGATGCTTTTATCATCTCAGAGATCATTGTTAATTACGACGAGATGACGCCAGACATTGAAGATGAGAGCAGATGCGGTGAAGACGAATCCCTGGATTCTTTTCTCACTGAGAGGCAGATCAAAGTGCTACAGATGCGTCTTTCCGGATTGTCTCAGCAGGAGGTAGCAATGCGGCTCGGCACCACTCGATCCAATATCAGTATCCTTGAGAAGAGGGCCCATCAGAACATAGATCGAGCAGCGCGAACTCTTCAGCAATGGATGATGCTGCGTGCCCCTATATCTTTTCATGCCAGGGCTGGAACGGATGTCTTCGAGTTGCCCAAGGGCATCTTTGCCGAGGCGGATAAAAAAGGCATTCGTCTGCCAATCACATCTCTTGACATTGTTGTGCAGTTGCGAAGAAGGGCTCCCAGGCTTTTTAAAAAGAGAGCTCTGGAAAGAGATGCATTGATCTTCGTGACTGAAGAAGGTGAGGTGCTGGTGGAAGGGATATCGGAGGAGCTGTGAGCGGGCACTTGCCGATGAACTCAAATGCAGGAGATCGAAATAAGAAGCGAGTTTTATTTCTCTGCACCCACAACTCAGTTCGATCGCAGATGGCTGAAGGGCTCCTAAGAGCCATGCACGGCGATCGATTCGAGGCCTACAGTGCGGGCGTTGTGGCCACGTCTGTAGATCCCTGTGCCCTGAGGGTCATGAGAGAGATCGGAATAGACCTATCTCACCAGCGTTCCAAGACTGTTCAGGAGTTTCAGGGTTTGGTATTTGACCTGGCGGTAACCGTCTGCGATCATGCAAAGCAAGCCTGCCCCATTGTCAGCACGGATTTGGATCATCCGGGCAGCTTTCCAGTGGCCCGTGTGATTCTTCATCATAGCTTTGCCGACCCCGCATCCGTTACGGGATCGGATGAAGAACGCCTTATGGCTTATCGAAGGGCGAGAGACGAGATTTGCGAGTGGATCTCAGAGACTCTATCAAAGAAACAGGCAGGCCTTTCGGCTTAGCCTGCTACCTCAATGTCCAGGACATTGGCAAACGTCTCGGAGTTCGCTGAGACTGTTGCCACTATGCTCACCTTGTAGACTCCTGGTGCAGTGTCTGCGCTCCAGATGCCTGAATATTTCTCACCGGATGTGTGCAGCAGGCTTATCCTGGAAATCTCGGAGCCATCAGGGCCGTTGATTACTGCAGTGCAGCGTAGCGTCCCATCAGTGCTTCCAGTCTTGACCCCCGTTGCAGTTGTAGAGGTCTTACCTGTTGATCCTATCTGCACAAAACCATCTTTGCGGTCGATATTGGCGAAGCCCTGAGGCGAGCCGAATCCGCAGGTGGCACATCCCTTTATCGTCAGAATCTCATTGCTATCCTGGGATGAATTATCGTTCTGAGGCGAAGTATCACTCTCAGCAGGGCTATTCTCAGATTGTGTAGTCCCAATCTCCTGGAAGCTTGCAGTTATGGCCACAGACTGCCCGGATCTGACGGGATTTGGCTTTGCCACAATATCGACAAGCTCATATCCGAACTTAGGCTGGTTTTCAAGCCAGTCCCGCCAGGTATAGAGCCTGGCATCGTAACCCGAATTGTGGAGGGCAAACCAGACGATGGATGCCTCGACGCCGATATTGGTAAAAACCACGACAGGCTGATCCTTCTTCAGTCCGGCAAATGCATTCTCAGGGTTGTTTTTTAGCCTGGATTTGTCATCGGTCAGGAAGTTTTCGTATGGTATATTTATCGCTTCGGGAATCGTGCCGATTTCATAGTCACGTGAAGGCCTGGCATCAACGATTTGAGCTATCCCACTAGCCACGAATTCATAGGTGGCAAGAAGCTCTGGATTGAGATGAATGATATAGTCGGTCTTTGGCCGGATGGTCGGGCTATCGCTTAAGTTTCTCCCGGCTGCCACCCAATCATCCTTGTCGCCCTCAAGTATGCTGACATTTTCATGCCCCAGATACTTGAGCAGCCAGTAGGTGAAGAAGGCTGGAGTTGGTCCATTGCCGCAGGGAAGGCACTCCCCGGTGATCACAAGCGAGTCGTTGCTCTTTATCCCAGCGTCACCAAGCAACGCTGCTATCTCTGATGCAGACTTGAGCTTGCCGTTTTCGGCAAAAAAGTCGTCGTAGCTGATGCTTACCGCTCCTTCGATGTATCTGGATGCGCTGGGGCTGATGTCCAGAAAAACTTGGGTAGGCGAGACCTCTGCGGAAGACAGAAGCGTCCCAGAAAAGCCGGTTGCATTTGTGGCATTGTTTTCTGGATCTGCCTGCGCAACAACGTTTCCCAATCCCAAAAAGAGAATGGAGATCATGGAGATGATGTAAATGAGGCCGCACACGGGCATTGGCCTAGCAGCCATATCACTCGGGCTCATATTTGCCTCGACCAATCCTGACCTAATGTGGTTTAATATCATTCTTTATTCTCCTTCACGGATTATTGGCTGCTGGCATTGCCTTGTGGGCTTTTGTGAGCCATCCAATCCTGATAGCTGTACAGACGGGCATCATATCTCATCATCTCAAGGGCGAACCAGACCACCGAAGCCTTCATGCCTGTGTTGGTGTAGACTACTACGGGTTTATCCTTGTCGAGCAACATGAAGACCTTCTTCAGTTGGCTTTCATCCTTTATTCGGTCTCCATAAAGAACGCTCGCGTAGGGTATGCTGATGGATCCAGGTATTGTTGACTGGCCATACTCCTGTAACGTCCTCGCATCGACGATCTGGACCTGGCCGCTCTCCACCAAATCGTAAGTTGCATTGAAGTCGTCAGTCTCTGCTGGTGTGTAGACTTTGGCGGGAAGAACATTGGACTCGGATGTTGTGGTCTGTCCAGATGCCTCCCAATCTTCAGCCGTCCCGTCCAGGAGCTTAACCTTCTCGTGGCCCAGACCCTTCATCATCCAGTAGATGTAAGTGGCTACAGACGGACCTCCACCGCAGGGCAGGCACTGCCCATAGATCACTACCGAATCATCCCGGGATATACCGGCGTCACCAAGGATTCTGGAGATCTCTGATACGGGCTTCAAGGTCCCTGCAGTTTCATCAAACTCCATGTAAGGCAAGACCACAGATCCGGAGATATGGGTGCTGGAGTTCTCGCTCACATCAAGCAAAATATCGGCGTCTGTTACATCTTCCAATGGAGCCATGATGACTCTGGCTTCGTCGCTTCTCGATATGGTGATGGGCTCTTGCGCAGCTTTTTTAGCAGCATTATCTGTGATGTTTTCATTCTGAGAATCACTTGAAGTTGTCTTGCTGTTTGCAGTATTGTCATCAGTCTCATCTTCTGTCGACGCATTTGAATCAGTCGAGGCGCTCATGTTCCATCTAACTTCTCTCGACTTCGCGGGCCAGTTGGTAGATGTCTGCACCTGGCCTGCTGTAGGATCTCCAATCTCATCCAGCTTGTCAGCGCCACTCCATCCGCCGTCATCACAGGCGCCTCCAAGAGATGCACATTCGCCTCCGGCATATGCGCTCTGCATTGACAGGAGCACGACTGCTAAAAGGGCCACGCCAGCCACGATGATCGGTATTAGCTTAGATTTTATCAAACTCAATTCACTCCCCATGGGTTCTAGGATAGAAGCTCATCTTTAACCTTTTCTATGACTCTTCTGCAGACGTTCTCGTCCAGGATTATATCATGGGATTTTTCTATTCCTAGATCAGTTACGATTATCTGAATTGCAGGCTCAATTTCGGCGTGCTGCAATGTCTTGGTGGCACATTGGACCGGACAGCCGTCTATAGCTACCATCAGGTCTGCTTCCCTGGCAGATTTGAGAAATCCCTTGATCTGTCCGCCAACTCCAGCAAGACAGAAGAATCCTGCCACATTTTCTCTGGCAAGCTCAATTGCCGCCTGGTTAGCGATCTGTCCGACATTCGAGGCCCCGGAGCACGCCACAACGCGCACGTCTGAAGAGCCACACATGCATCTCTTCTTTTCTTCCATAGCTGCCGCCTCGTTTTTCTTGTTCTTCCATTAATCAGCTCTTAAGAAGTCTCTTGATCTCGTCTACTGTAGCAGTTCTGCCCATCATGACCGACTTTCCGTCGATGTAAAGGGCGGGAGTCATCATCACGCCTCTATCCATTATCTCCTGGATGCTGTCTACTTTGATCACCTCGGCGGAGATACCGGACTCTGCTACAGCCTTCTCTACGTTTTTAAGCAGGCTCTTGCATTTAGCGCAGCCTGTTCCAAGGACTTCAATCTTAACCATATTTTATCACTTGAATTCTCTTGTTTCCATCCATTTTCTTAGGCTATGCGATTGCTCCATAGATCATCCCTGCCAAGGTCGACATAAGGACAACAAGAGCTATGTAGACGCCGCCTTTCTTGAGGCCGATGATTCTTGTTATCACGATCATGCTGGGCAGGCTCAGGGATGGGCCGGCCAGGAGCAGGGAGAGGGCAGGGCCTGCTGCGGTTATGCCTGAGCTGTAGCCGAAAAGTGTCCCGACAATTGGGACCTCCAGCAGGGTAGGCATGTAAAGCAGAGCGCCTATTGCTGATGCCACAAAGCAGGCGAAAAAGCTGTTCGTGCCAAAGAGGGTGCGTATCCACTCAACAGGCAGGAAGTAGCCGATGACTCCTGTTACAAATGTCCCGACGACCAGCAGTGGAAAGATCTTCTTGGTCAGCCACCAGGTCTCAGAGAGAAATGATTCTCTCTCATCGGAATTGTAGTAGCTCTTCATCAGAAAAGCGGCTATGATTATCAGGATTCCTGAAATTACAGCTTTTGGCAAGAGCTCTATGATGCTAGAGGTAGCCGTCAAGAGAATGGCCACCAGGACTGCCAGGAAAGCGGCTGTAACATATTTGGGGCGGCTTGGCTTTGCATCGGCATCTGGCTGAGTGGCTTGCATCGGGTCTGATATCGTTTTGCAATTTTTGTCAGGCCGCTTGATCTGGAATATGGCTGCCATGATCAGACCGATGATTACGGCCATGCTGACTGCTGCGACTGCCCTGGCTATTCCAAGGTCAAGTCCCAAAACTCTAGCTGTGAGGATGATGGCCATGAGGTTGATGGCCGGGCCGGAGAAGAGAAACGCCGTGGCCGGGCCGATTCCCGCGCCCCTCTTCTCGATTCCTGCGAACATGGGAAGAATTGTGCAACTGCATACTGCAAGGATTGTGCCGGATGTTGCCGCCACGCTGTAGCATAGCCATTTTGGGGCGTCGGCTCCGAAGTACTTGAGGACGGTCTCCTTGTTCAGAAGTGAGGCTATGGCTCCTGCTATGAAAAATGCGGGAACGAGACAGGTCAGGACATGGGCAGAGAGGTACTCCAGCAGGGTTGTCATTCCTGCCTCTAAAGCAGCGGCTATGGTGTAATCGACCGTGATAATCAGCTCCTGTTGTTCAATGATCTCTCAAGGATGCGCCCAGTCTCGGCAAGATCTGATATCTGCCGAAAGGCGATGGAGTCCACGAGCCTGATCAATTCGAATATCTGAGGATCTTTTATGCTGTAGATAGTCCTCTTTCCGTCCATCCTTCGATCCAGGATATCTGCCTCGTAAAGGATGTTCAGGTGCTTGGAGATAGTGGATTGGGATCTGGGAAAGGCCGGGAGAATTTCGCAGACGCAGCGCTCCTTTCCTGAGAGAAAGTCCAGCAGCTCAAGGCGGATCGGATCGGATAGGGCGACGAGGATCTTGGCACGCAATTGCAGGACGGATTTTTCTGTCATTTCAGATGGACATTGAAACGCAGTCAGATATAAACATATCGCATTAAGACGATAATAAGGTAATCAGCATTCTACGAATCACCACAAAGACAAA